>PHDQ01000128.1 GCA_002841025.1 Bacteroidetes bacterium HGW-Bacteroidetes-13
ATCAACACGCCGCTTCGGCTGCCGTCTCTGTAAACGGTGATGCCTTTGCAACCACTCTCCCAACCGGTCATGTAGATGTCGCTGACCAACTGCTCGTCTGCTTCTGCGGGTACATTCACCGTCACGCTGATGGAGTGGTCAACCCATTTTTGCACAGCACCTTGCAGTTGCACTTTTTGCAACCAATCGACATCGTTGGCAGTGGCTTTGTAATAGGGTGATTTCGCGATGATTTTGTCCAATTCTTCCTGCGGCAGTTTGGCTATTTCCACAGCATTGTATCCGTTCATTTCCAACCAAGTGACAAACTTGTGGTGAAACACGTGAAATTCTTCCCAAGAGTCGCCCACTTCATCCACAAAACTCACGGTCACGTTGCGGTCGTTTGGGTTTACTTTTCGTCTTCTTTTGTAGGCAACCATAAACACCGGCTCGATGCCCGAGGAGGTTTGGGTCATCAGCGAGGTTGTGCCGGTGGGTGCGATGGTGAGCAGGGCAATGTTGCGTCTGCCGTATTGTGTCATTTCGTCATACAACGCTGCATCAGCGTCTTTGATGCGTTGAATCATCGGGTTGCCTTTCTCTCTTTCCGGATCGAAAATAGGAAATGCACCGCGGGTTTTGGCTAAATTGACGGAAGATTGATAGGCCGACAATGCCAATGTTTTGTGAACTTCAACTGCAAAATCGTTGGCTTCTTGTGTGCCGTATCGCAATCCCATGGCGGCCAACATATCGCCCTCGGCGGTGATGCCCACACCGGTGCGACGACCGCGGATGGTTTTGTCTTTGATTTTTCGCCAAAGGTGTAATTCGGTTCTTTTGACCTCGGTGCCTTCGGGGTCTATTTCGATCTTGTGAATGATTTTATCGACTTTTTCAATTTCCAAATCTATGATGTCGTCCATCACTCGGAGTGCCAAAGCGGCGTGTTGTTTGAATAGGTCGAAATTGAAAACTGCCTGTTTGGTAAACGGGTTTTCGACATAGCTGTACAGGTTGAGTGCCAACAATCGGCAGCTGTCATACGGACAGAGCGGAATCTCGCCACACGGATTGGTCGAAACGGTTTTGTAGCCCAAATCGGCGTAGCAATCCGGAATGGATTCGTTGATGATGGTGTCCCAAAACAGCACGCCCGGCTCGGCAGATTTCCAAGCGTTGTGTATGATTTTATCCCAAAGCGTTTTGGCGTGAATGGTATTGGTGTATTTCGGATGTTCGGCATCGATGGGATATTGTTGTTGGTAATCGGCATCTGCCTTGACGGCTTTCATAAAATCGTTGTCCATTTTTACCGACACATTGGCGCCGGTCACTTTGGTGCCGTCCATTTTGGCATCGATAAACTGCTCGGCATCCGGATGTTTGATGGAAACCGAAAGCATGAGCGCTCCCCGCCTGCCGTCTTGTGCCACTTCGCGGGTCGAGTTGGAATAGCGTTCCATAAACGGAACAATTCCTGTCGAAGTCAGCGCGCTGTTCATCACCGGACTTCCTTTGGGACGTATGTGCGACAAATCGTGTCCCACGCCACCACGGCGTTTCATCAACTGCACTTGTTCTTCATCGGTTTTCATCACGCCGCCGTAAGAATCTGAGTTTCCTTCTTGCCCGATGACAAAACAATTGGAAAGCGAGGCAATTTGATGATCGTTTCCGATGCCGGTCATCGGACCGCCTTGGGGAATTATGTATTTGAAATTGGCCAGCGTTTTGTAAATAGCTTCTTCCGACACCGGATTTGGATAGGACTTTTCCACCCGGGCAATTTCTTTTGCCAACCGACGATGCATCTGGTCGGGATTGAGCTCATAAATGTTTCCCGCCGAATCTTTGAGTGCATATTTGTTGAGCCAAACCGTCGCTGCCAAACTATCTCCATTAAAATATTCGGTCGAAGCTGCCAATGCTTCTTCAAAACTGTATGTTGTTGGTTTTGAATTACCTACACCTATTTCAGGTTGAGACACCTTTTTAACGGCATCGGTTTCAAATAAGTCAAAGGTCATCGTATTGTCCATATCTTCGGGTTGTTTTTAATTAATAAAAGTTGGTTAGTTTAGCTTAAAATAGTTCTTGCAAGTTACTTTATGCAGGCATCAAATTCAATAAAAACGGGTTGAATTTTTATCAACATCCGCATGAGTTTTAAACAAAGGAATTTAGGAAGTTATTAACATTAAATTAATGTTGAGATAAATTAAGCGAGGTATGATTTAAGCAAAAAATTAATACCCATTAAGCTAAAAGCAAAAAACCTCAGACGAAAATCTGAGGTTTTAATTTAATCTGTAAAACGCGTTTACTGTTCTACGGTTTCTTCCAGAAAGGAATAATCTGTATAGCCTTTTTCGCCGGGTACATAAAAAGTATCTTGATCCCAATCGTTGAGTGGGGCATCCAATTCAAAACGTTTTGGCAAATCCGGATTGGAGATGAAAAGTTTCCCAAAAGAAACCAAATCGGCATATCCGTCTTCGATGACTTTATTTCCTTTTTTGCGGTCAAATTGGTTGTTAATCATCAAAGTTCCTTTGTAAATCGGACGAAAATGTTTGGCGATTTCGGAGACCAAGAAGGGCACTTTAGAAACATCCGTAAAAGGTTCGGAAAAATGCACATAAGCCAAATCGAAATCATTCAATTTTTTGACAATGTATTCGAAAGTCGGCATGGTTTCTTCATCAGCCACCATACCAAAAGCATTGTGCAGTGCCGGATTGAGTCTTAACCCAATGCGGTTTTCGGGGAAAACGGATCTAACCGCGTCCAACACATCAAACAGCAAACGCGCACGATTTTGAATGTTGCCACCATAGGCATCGGTGCGGTGGTTGGTGTGCTTGTTGAAAAACTGGTGAAACAAATATCCGTTGGAAGAATGTATTTCTACCCCGTCAAATCCTGCTTCTTTGGCATTTTGGGCTGCTGATTTAAAATCTTGAATCGTCTGTGCGATTTCGTCCAATGTCATCGGTTTGGGTGCAACGGTGTCTTTAAAACCTTCCGGTGTGTATGATTTTTCGTTGGGATTGACATCGCTGGCAGACAAGGGTCGATTTCCGCCGTGAAAATCGGGATGCGACATGCTGCCACAATGCCACAATTGGATAAAGATTTTGCCGCCTTCTTCGTGAACGGCTTCCGTGACTTTTTTCCAGCCTTCAACTTGTGTTTTGCTGAAAATTCCGGGCGTATTGATGTAGCCAATCGCTTGTTTTGAAACCGGCGAACCTTCGGAGATTATCAATCCTGCGTAAGCGCGTTGGCGGTAATAAAGCACGTGCATTTGGGTAGGTTTCAATTCCGGATTATCGGCACGCGAGCGCGTGAGTGGTGCCATGACCATGCTGTTTTTCAACAATAAATCACTCATTTGATAGGGTCTTAACAAGGGCTGTTGTTCTTTCATAACATTCAAATTTATTTTTTTCAAAAATACGAACATTAAAAACAATTGGTGTTAAACCAGTCTTAAATGAAAATCAATATTTGATCCCTTTTGCATTAAAAATACAAACATTTCTCAAAAGTTAATTATTTACCAAATTGATTATATTTGTTTCAAATAATGCCATCGCCAATCGGCGAAATGGTTGGAAATTTTCTCCATGAATGACACCAAAAAAATTGCAATAGTCGGCTCCGGTTTGGTGGGGTCGTTGCTCTCCATATTTCTGAAAAAATACGGTCATCAGGTTGAGGTCTATGACCGTCGTCCGGACATCCGAAACATCAAATTTTCGGGACGATCCATCAATCTGGCGATGAGTCATCGGGGCTGGAATGCGCTCAAAAAGGCAGGCATCGAACAACAGGTTCGCAAACTGGGAATCCCGATGGATAAGCGCGCCATTCACTTGGTCGGTCAAGAGGTTTATTATCAGCCTTATGGCAAAGCGGGAGAAGCCATTTTCTCCATTTCGAGAGGACTTTTCAACCAGAAAATGATTGATTTTGCGGAAGAACGAGGCGTCGAATTTAAGTTTGACACCCGCATCTGGGATGTTGATTTGCCGGAAGCTATTTTATATACCGGCGACAGCAAGTGGAGTCCGAAAACACCGCTTAAGTTTGACCATATTTTTGGAGCAGACGGTGCTTTTTCAGCCGTGCGAAATCGCATGCAAAGACAAAGCATGTTTGACTATTCGCAACAATTTTTAAAAATCGGTTACAAAGAGTTGACCATTCCGGCAGGGGAAAACGGACAACATCAATTGGACAAAAATTCGTTGCACATTTGGCCGCGCGGACATTTTATGCTGATTGCACTGCCCAACCTCGACGGGAGTTTTACGTGTACCCTTTTCTTGCCAATCGAAGGCGAACATTCCTTTGAAAAACTTGAAAATGAAAGAGAGCTGACTGTTTTTTTTGAAACCTATTTCCCGAATACCATCCCATTTATCCCGAACTTAATCAAGGATTTTTTTGCCAACCCGACCAGCAGTTTGGTAACCATCAGTTGTTATCCTTGGGTTTATTGGGATAAAGTGGCGCTCATCGGTGACGCGGCACATGCCATAGTTCCCTTTTACGGTCAAGGCATGAACGCAGGTTTTGAAGACATCACCGAGTTGGATAAACTCCTGCAAAAACATCCAAACAACTGGGCGCAAGTTTTTAGCAGCTATCAAATTTCGAGAAAACCCAATGCCGATGCCATCGCCGAATTGTCGTTTCGCAACCTCACCGAAATGAGCAGCAAAACAGCCGACCCGGATTTTATCCTTCGAAAAAAAATTGAAAAACACCTGATGGAAAAATTCCCCGACAAGTGGTTGCCGCTTTACAGCATGGTCACGTTCAGCGACATTCCCTACGACCAAGCACTCCGCGAAGGCGACCGGCAAAATAAAATAATGGACGCCGTGATGCAATTGCCAAACATTCACCAAATCTGGGAATCAAAAACGGTTGAAGAATTTATATTGAATAAATTAAACCAACCGCTCAGTTGATGCTTCGAGCCTCAAGAAATCGAGGCACAGGAAACAATCTGAAATTTGAAAACATGAAACCAACTTATCTCTACCTCATTCTCTTTCTTTTGGGTTGTCAAAATGACACCAAGAAAAATACGATTGACCTGATAAATGCATCCATCGAAGCGCATGGCGGAATGGACAACTGGAATGCCCTAAAAAACATTTCGTATGTCAAACGCACCGTGATGTATCTCCCCGATGGAAGTATTGAATCGGAGGTTACGCAAAAAATTAAATATGTGTTCAAACCAAAATTTTCAGGAAAAATGCGGTGGGAAAAGGACGGCGTGAATTATCAAATCGTCTTTGATGGCAATGCATCTCAACTATTTCTGAATGGGATAGAAATTCAAGATTCTGTACTTGTTGCCAATTATTTCTCAGAATTTATGGCATCTTATTATGTGTTTGCTCAACCTTTTAAACTTTTGGAAGACAAAGCCAATCGAACGTATGAAGGAGAAACCCGCTTAGAAAACGGGATGCCGGTCGATGTAGTAAAAGTGACTTATCCCAAGCAAAACAACGAACGCTCGGACGAATGGTGGTACTATTTTGACACGAAAACACACCGACTTGCCGCCAACATGGTGCATCATAAAAAAGGGTACAGCTACATCGAAAATACAAAATATCAGTCTGCAAATTCACTGTTGTTCAATGCCGAAAGGAAGAGTTATAACGTAGATAGTTTGCGCAATGTGCAGTACTTGCGAGCCAATTATTTTTTGACCGGTTTAAACATTGAAATGTAACAATGTGTAAATTTGAAAATCCATATAGTGTGTTGATTTTCGATTGGTTTGAAAAGAAGAAGCAAGAAACAGGACGCAAGAAACAGGAAACATAAAAACCTGAATCATGCTTTTTGTCAGAGTAATAAACAGTTGTGACTTTCAAAATGAATTAAAATATTTGTACCTATTCCGTCTCATGAAAAATCGATACAAATTTCGTCTGTTCGAGTGTTTTACAGAAAAATGCGATTGTTTTTTTAATAAAACCACGCGAAGTGACGGTTGTGCAACATTAACCATTCAAACTCTAAATGACGATTAAGAAAATTTCAACTGGACTAAATTGGATTGGTGGTTTATCTGCAATTTGGCTTTTCGCTTATCCGAAATTTTACAGCATTTCCGTTTTGATAAATATTCTGATTCCTATTATCGGAATTTTATTTGCACTAAAACATCAAGGAAAAGTAGGAATTAATTATAGAAAGTGGGACAACACACCTATTCCGAAAATAGATTCGGCAATACTATTTCCATCATTCGCGTTAATTTTAAGAGCATTAATGGATTTTAAAATAATTGGATTTAAATACATATTCATTTATGCTTTAATAATTAGTACTCCATTAATAATTGTCTTGTTTTATGGAACAAAAGAATATCTAATTGTAAAAAAGATATTTACAGGAATAGTTTGGGCAATTATATTCACATTTACTTTTGGTTGCGGAACAGCAATTTTGACAAATGCACTTCTCGACAAATCCAAACCTGAATTTTATAAAGCAAAAATCATAAATAAAGAGATTGAAAAAGGAAAAACAACTGCTTATAGAATTGACTTTGAACCTTGGGGACCGATTTTAGAAAATGATTTAATGAGAGTTTCAAAAAAAGAATTTGACAAACTGAAAGTGAATGATTCTATTGAACTAGAATTAAGAAAAGGATTTTTAAAAATACAATGGATTACAAAAAAATAACGTTGCACAACCACCGT
>PHDQ01000129.1 GCA_002841025.1 Bacteroidetes bacterium HGW-Bacteroidetes-13
AAGTTTTAGACAACAATTACGAAGTTGTTTTTTCGAGAAAATTGATTGTTTTTGAGCCTTTAGTCAATGTGGAAGTTTATGCCAAGCGAGCACGCGACATGAAAGATATTCAACAAAAACAATCGGTTCAGTTTATCGTCAATACCGCCGGATACCAAATAGACAATCCTACACAAAACATCAAAATAGTTGTTCTTCAAAATCACCAGTGGAACAGTGCACTCACCCATTTGAAACCGCAATTTACCGCCGGCTACAACTTGGTTTATAAATACGACAAGGAAACTTCCTTTTGGGGAGGCAACGAATACCTGAATTTTGACTCGAAAGACATCCGCACTTCCACCGATCGTGTATTTGCTTCCAAAACCGAAGACGATGGGTTTCACTCCTATCTCTATCCGGATGAAGTCCGTGCAAACCAGATTTACACGTATTATCCCGACATCAACGGAAATTTTGTCATACGAACCATGCAAGGCCAAGATTCAACCATCGAGTCAGAATACGTGTGGGTACATTTTTCTTTGCAAGACTATTTTGAAGTTCAAAATCGAAAAGTGCATGTCTATGGTGCATTCAATAATTACGTGATCAATGACCAAACACTTTTGGTGTATAACAAATTAAGCAAGACTTATCAAGCCGCTTTTTATCTCAAACAAGGGTTTTATAATTACACCTATGTGATTGAAAATCTTGACGGAAGCATTGATAAACACAGTTTGAACGGCTCGCATTTTCAAACGGAAAACACGTATTCGGTTTTGGTTTATTATCGAAAATTTGGGGATAGACACGAAAGTCTGATAGGTTTTGGGGAAGGAAATTCAAGTTATATTACCGATTGATTTTTTTAAAAATAAAATCTATATTTGTCCTCTCAATTTTGGGGGATTAGCTCAGTTGGTTCAGAGCGCTACCTTGACAGGGTAGAGGTCACTGGTTCGAACCCAGTATTCCTCACTTATTTTTTCGGTTTTGAAGTCAAATAAATCACTAAATTTGTTTCAAAACCGATACAATGTTTCTCTCGAAAACACCTTTATCCAAACTATTTATTTTACTCTTTTTTATGAGTCTTTTTGCTTCCTGCGAAAAGAACAGCTCTCTTTTCAACGGCAAAGACCTGAGTGGTTGGCATGCCGATGTTCCGATGAAAGACAGTCTGCCGGATGCGCCTGCTTCTTTTTTAGTACGCAACGGTTTGTTGGTAAGTATGGGCGAGCCACGCGGCCACCTCATCACGGATGAAGTTTTCGAAAACTATCGCCTTGAAATCGAATACCGTTTTGTGGGCGAACCCGGAAATTGCGGCGTTTTAGTTCACGCTTCCACACCTCGTTTTTTGTATAAAATGTTTCCAAAATCCATCGAGGTTCAGATGGAACATCAAAATGCTGGTGATTTTTGGGTAATTGGCGAAGATATAACCGTCCCAGACATGGAAAAATACCGTGGGCCGAAAGCAGATTGGGGAACCACCGAAGGCAAAGCAAGGCAAATCCATAATCTTACCGACAACGCTGAAAAACCTTTGGGAGAATGGAATCAAATGGTTGTAGAATGTGTTGGCAATCGAATAAAAGTTTGGGTAAATGGTGAATTGGTCAATTATGGGTATGATGCAACCGTTCAAAAAGGACAGTTAGCCATACAAGCCGAAGGAGCGGAAGTCGAATTCAGAAAAATCGAACTTCAAAAGTTAGACAAACTATCGGATTAAGCAGCTCTTATGTATAAAGCTTTTCCAAAAAAGTGTTAATTTTATTTAAAATGAATCTAATTTTCTTACATTTGAATTCAATGAGCACTAATCAGGTATGGTACAACAAATTACAAAAGGGATAAAGATTTCCGTGGATACCCGTTTTGAGGGTACTTTCTACAAAAATTATCGTTTGCATTTTGCATTCGGCTATCGCATTACCATCGAAAATCAAAGCAAAGATTCTGTCCAATTGACATCCAGACATTGGAAAATATTGGATGCTTTAAATGACAAGGAAGTGGTTGACGGAGAAGGTGTTGTCGGAAAAAAACCGGTCATCAAACCCGGTGAAAAACACATTTACAATTCGGGTTGTTTGTTGGCATCTCCTTTTGGCGCCATGTGTGGATTTTACAGCATGATCAATTTTACTTCCACCAAAAGATTTCGGGTTGTCATCCCTACTTTTAAGCTGAGCGCACCTTTTGCGTTGAATTAATCAGCAACTGTTCTTCATAATTTCTGACAAAATCGAAACGATATATTTGTTCGTTTTGTTTTACATGACAAAACAAGCAATGTGAATCGTAGATAAACTGAAATTCTTTTTCAGCCGAAAAATTCACATTATTTACTGCAAATACGCCGTCAAAATCCAACTGATGGTTATCGTCAAATCTTCTGATTCTAAAAAGGTTGTGCAAAGAATCTTCTGAATTCAATGAAAACCAAGCACCGGCACCGATGCCATCCAAATATTGTGCACCCAACACTGGAGGTGAGAGAAGCTTTTCTTTGGGCGGCCAATCCGGATGATTCTTGTCGAAGAAATTATTCAGATTGTCAAAAAAAGTAAGTTTGTTATAAGGTTGTATAATCCCGTTTTCTACGTGGAATATTTTTTTCTCAATACTGCCCAATGCCACATTTCCCAACGGACTCGGGGTGAACATTTTGATGCGTTTCAACCCAGATTTCACTTTCGGCACGGTGGTGGATGTCAGTATGGAATCTGTGACAAACCGCGAACAATTGCTGCCGGCCTTTATAAATCCGCCATACGGAATACTTCCTAAACCTTGAATTTCTTTGATAAAACGAAGTGCTGTTTCAAAATGAATACCATCACTAACAGAGGCTATTAATTTTCCTTTCCCATGTGTTTTTTCGGGATGTGCTTCGAGAAAGAGCAAAAAATCTTCCACGTTCGACAGCTTTTCAAAGGCATCAAAACGACCCGTAACCGGAATTTTCAACTCCCGATCGGTTTCAAAACCTCGAACCCTGCCTTTTCCAAACGGGGTTACATACCTGCCAAAATCAAAATAAAAAGCCTCGCCGTTATCCTTTTTGACAAGCACCAAGGCGGCATGTCCGGCCTTGAGGTATTCTTTGGTGCCGACACCAAAAATCGGGAAAATTTTGCAAACAAACTCTTCCGACACCCGGACGAAGGTGTCAGGATATGCAAGAGCTATAATGACCGCATTTGACTTCAAAGGCTGATGGTTTCAAATGTTTTCTTGTAAAGTTTGTTTTCAACTAAATCGCGATAACACATGGTTGTTTCATCCGAATTTTTACAAATGGAAGTTACGCTGACCGTTTTTAGACTTCCTCGGTCTATCTGCAAATCTACATTTTTGTCTCCTCCGCCGGCATTGAGATGAAAATCGATGATGCTGTCTTGGGAATAATCTCCGTTTTCTTTCCAGTTTTCAAACCACTCTCTACGCGACATTTTCATCGATTCGGAATAAAGCGTTGAAGATGACCAAATATGAAAGCGAGTTGTGTCAAGTTGCCTCAAATGGCGTTTCTCTCCGTCCCAAATGAGTTCGTGAAAGACCAAATCCTCATTCCAATCCAACATCAAAATCGTGAAAGGCTCTACAGACTCTAAATCATACTTGGTAAGGAATGACAAAAAGTCATTAGTTTGCAACAAATCTTTGACGACCCGACCGCGACTCATCCGATAATTCGGCTTGCGCACATGATTCGTAAAAGCACCGTTCAACAGGCAGACCAAACGATTTCTGTCGCTTAACCCAATCCATGTGCCACCGGCCAATGCATCTTTTGGATACAACATTTCGACCCCGTTTTCTTTGTGAAAATCAGGTGGAACTGTCTTGCGAGAAACAGCCTCGTCTCGATTGGACGTGAGGATAAACGATTGGTTTTCTTTGGGTATAAAGGTAACTGTACACATTCGGGCTTTAGTCTTATAAGTGTGCAAAAACTTACACTTGATATTTAGGAGATTTTTTTGTAAATTGAAATTCCTCCGCAATAATAAGAAAAAAATCAAGACAATATTTTTTCTTAAATTTGATAAATGAATTGAGTCAACAAATTTTTAAACAAAAGAACACATGTCAAACGGATTTTTCAATGTACCTAAAGCGATTAATGAACCCATCAAATCTTACAAACCGGGTAGTCCTGAAATAACTGAGCTTATCGCCGAATACAAAAAGCAATACAACCAAACCATCGAAGTTCCTCTGTATATCGGAAATCAAACAATCAAGACTTCCAAAAAAGCACCGATGTCGCCACCACACGATCACAAACACATACTCGGGTATTATTATCTTGCCGAAAAAGCACAGGTCGATTTAGCTATAAAAGAAGCACTTTCAGCACATGCGCGTTGGTCGCGGATGGATTGGAAAGATCGAGCTGCCATTTTTTTGAAAGCAGCCGAATTGATTGCCAGTCCGTATCGAGCCAAAATTAACGCAGCAACCATGCTGGCTCAATCAAAAACGGTTCATCAGGCAGAAATCGATGCAGCTTGCGAATTGATTGATTTCCTTCGATTCAATGTAGAGTACATGACACAAATCTACAGTGAACAACCCAATTCCGGTGAAGGCGTTTGGAATCGTTTAGAATACCGACCTTTGGAAGGATTTGTCTATGCAATTACGCCATTCAATTTTACGGCAATCGCAGGAAATCTTCCCTCAAGTGCCGCTTTGATGGGCAATGTGGTGGTATGGAAACCAAGCGACAGCCAAGTGTATTCCGCCAAAGTTATAATCGATGTCTTTAAGGAAGCCGGACTTCCGGATGGCGTTATCAATGTCATTTTTGGCGACCCGGTAATGATTACAGATACAATTCTCGCGCATCCGCAATTTGCAGGAATTCATTACACCGGATCGACTCAGGTATTTAAAAATTTGTGGGCTAAAATCGGTGCCAACATCCACACTTACAAAAACTATCCGCGCATCGTGGGCGAAACCGGCGGAAAAGATTTTATTCTGGCACATCCGACAGCGCAAGTACAGGAATTAGTGACCGGAATCATCAGAGGTGCGTTTGAATTTCAAGGACAAAAATGTTCGGCTGCTTCGCGGGTTTACATCCCAAAAAGTCTTTGGTCTGAAACAAAGGATTTGCTTTTGTCTGAACTACAAACCATCAAAATGGGCTCACCCGAAGATCCGAGCAATTTTGTGACGGCTGTGATACACGAAAATTCATTCAACAAATTGGTTAAGTATATTGATGCCGCCAAAAATGATGCTTCGGTTGAAATAATTGCCGGCGGAAATTATGACAAATCGGTAGGCTTTTTTATTGAACCAACCGTTATTGTCGCCAAAGATGCCAAATATGTGACCATGTGCGATGAATTATTCGGACCGGTTGTCACCATTTTTGTCTATGAAGATGCCGATTGGGAAAAAACAATAGCGTTGGTTAACACAACCTCCGAATACGCACTAACCGGTGCAATTTTCTGCAACGACCGATACGCTACTGCTGATGCTTTAGACAAACTACGCGATGCAGCCGGAAATTTCTACATCAACGACAAACCAACCGGTGCCGTTGTTGGGCAGCAACCTTTTGGCGGCGCAAGAGCTTCCGGAACCAATGACAAAGCCGGGTCGGTATTGAATCTACTCCGTTGGGTTTCCCCGCGAACCGTCAAGGAAGTGTTTGTAACACCTCGAAGCTACCGTTATCCTTTCTTAGGTTAGGGATTAAGCCAAAAAAAACCGCCCGAAAGCTAATTCAAAACTTTCAGGCGGTTCAACCTATTTAACCAAAACTTTAAAACTTAGATTTCTGCGTTTTCGATGAACTGAATGGTTTTCATGAAATTTCGTTCTGCTTGTGAAAAAATGTTCCAATCTTCGGAAAGTTCATCTAAATTGATGTATTTGATTGAATTCAAAACATCTCTGTCTTTTTCTGAAAAAATTTGATATTTGGACATACGGTGTATAGAAACACTTTTGGTTTCGTCTTCTTCAATGAATGGAATGGTTAGCAACACATCACCGTAATATACTGCGGGGTTGTAACCCGTTGGTAAATAATTTGTTGTGTCAAATCCCAAATTGAATTCTTCCTCTGTTTCAATAAAAGGAATGTTTTGAAAGATTTTAAAGTCCGTTTTGTCCGGATCTATCAAATTGTTTTCTGAATTGTTTTCAGCGATATCAATATTGCGTTGCGCATAATTTTGAAATCCTAAAAAAAGTGCGATTAAAAGAATTAGATTTTTCATAACTGTCATATTTTTAAATGTTGATAATTTTTACTTTTTGATTACAACTAAATGACGCGCAAATTTACTTTTTGTTACTGACATAAAGAAGAATTTAACATAGTTTGAAGGTTGTTAAATTGTTTTTGAATTATCAAAAAAATATATTTATATTTAAAAATATAATAATTAATGCAAACATATAACGATTTCGGGTGATAATAATGCAATATTTGACCAAGAGATTTGCGGCCTTGGTAAATCGTATTTGAAGGCTGTTTTACGGTGAATTTTAACAAAAACGGAGGCGCTTTTCAGTCAATTTGAAAATGTAGCAATGAGACAATCAATCAATTTGAAAACTAAAAACTCAACACTAAAAACTCAACACTCGATTCTTCTATCTTTTCAGCGTGAAATTTCCCTTAAAAGTTCGACCGTCCACCAATTCGATGCGGTACCAATAGTCCGTTG
>PHDQ01000130.1 GCA_002841025.1 Bacteroidetes bacterium HGW-Bacteroidetes-13
GTGGTGGACGGCGCGCTCGGCGGCATGTTTGTCCGTAAAGTGGCTGATTATTTAGAAGCTTGGGATATAAACAGAGAAATTTAATTGTTTTTCAAAAATACTGTACGCGCGGATTGAACAATATAGGGAACTATTCAGTCTAATGAAAAATGCGACACAAATTTCGTCCGTTCGCGTGTTTTATTGAAAAATGCGACCGCTTTTTTTAATAAAACGTATCGAGAACGCTACAATTGCAAGCTACTCGATACCTGCTTGTGGCAGACAGGCAATTTTTAATAGTAAAGCTGTTGCATTACTATTAACGTGAGTTCGATATATAATAATTTGGTTTAAAGCGATTTGAGTTTGACTCATTGACATCTGCGCTATTCTGCGTTATTCGCGGGAGACTTTTAAAGAATTTTCCCGCTGGTAGTGCAAATGTATGCAGATGACTACTTTTTATAATTAATTGATTTACTGTAATTTGTGTTTAATTTGATTAAAATATTTTGTCTTAATTAAATCGAACTCACGTTGTTAAAAACCATGTGAAGTGACGGTTAAAACGAAATTCATTTGAATAGTTACCAATATAGATACTTTATTTTTTTTCAACATAGAATCAATTTATCAATCTGTTGCTAATGTTTCCACAGAAACAGGCATTAAATAACGTAGTCATGAAAAATTTAATCATTCTTTTGTTTGTTTGTGCAAGCTTTTTTCAGTTGACGGCTCAAGACCTGTCGTTGTATGAAAAAAAAATGTTTATTGTTAAAAAGGACACGCTTCCGTATCGTTTGTTGCTTCCGAAAAACTACGATCCCAACAAATCGTATCCGTTGATATTGATGTTGCACGGAGCCGGCGAACGCGGCAACGACAACGAAAAACAATTGGTACACGGGTCAAAATTGTTTTTGGATGAAAAAAACAGAGATCAATATCCTGCTTTTGTCTTGTTTCCACAATGCCCAGAAAATGACTATTGGAGCAATGTTTCCGCAAAGACGAGTGCTGACGGAAAAAGAACTTTTGAATTTCAAAACGGAGGATCTCCAACAAAAGCGATGGTTTTGGTACAGGCGATGCTGAAAGAATTCATCAAAACCCACAAAATCAATGCAGATCAAATTTATGTAGGTGGTTTGTCGATGGGCGGCATGGGTACTTTTGAAATCGTCAACAGGAATCCGGCGTTGTTTGCGGCCGCTTTCCCGATTTGTGGAGGCGCAAATCCTGAAATTGCAACCAATCTAAAACCGACGGATTGGTGGGTATTTCACGGCGGATCGGACTCTGTGGTGCCGGTCGAATTTTCCCAAAACATGGTCGCTGCGCTCAATCGAGTAGGTGCAAAGGTGAGGTTTTCATACTATCCGGATGTCGATCACAACAGTTGGGACAATGCTTTCGCCGAGCCACAACTACTTCCGTGGTTGTTTTCTCACAAATAAAAATTCCTCAAATTCAAAAAGAAATTGAGGAATATTGATTGTGTAAGATTTAGGTTCTAGGTTAAATACAATGGGTAATTAAATTTGAGTTTTACATGGATGAGGTCAGGGATAATGTACTCATCTATAGAAGAACGACACATAAAACACCCATTATTAGTAGTCTAATTTATAATTTACCGCTGTGAAACTTTGTGCCTACTTTGTGTCCCTTCGTGATATAGCTTTTACACAAAAAGCACTAAGAAGACACAAAGAAGCCACGAAGCCAATTGCATGAAAGTAATTTACAATTATTCAATTTTAAAGATAGCATTTTTAACGTACCCACTCAAATCAACATAGAACCAAGATTTATATCAAAACTTGTATTGCAAAGAGGTCGAGAAAGTCCATTCGTTTTGATGACGGCTTGGAACAAATTCTTGGTTGTTGTAATTGATACCAAGCCCGAGGATGAATTTATTTTTGATTAGTTTGTTGTATCCCACGCCGAATCTGTAAGAATCCAATCGGACTCTTTGGTTAAATTGCCCGCCGATAACAAAATCTTCCGGCGAGCTTCCAAAACCGGTACTTGCAGAAAAATAATCGAATCGTGTACCCGTATATAAACGTGTGGTGAGTGTAAAAGATGGGAAAAACTGACCACCGTCCGTCACCATAAAGTGTCTGAGGTTAATCCAATAAGGGCCGATGTATTTTCCGATACCAAACACGCCTGTGGTATTGTCTGAATTTACGTTTTTCGAATAGCGAAACCCCAATTCAGCTTCCCAGCCTTTATTGAAATTTTGAAAATAAGAGTAAGCCAATCTCCATTTTTGAAAAACCTCATCATCGCTGTAAGCAACATCAAAATAGGAATAACTTTTTTCGCCGGTATTGATGTAGGACTCTAATTCATATTGGGTGCCTTCTCGGGATGAATTGCCATTTGCCGTTCGGTCGGCATAGCTTATTCTTCCGATGAGCGAGCCCCAAAATCTTTGACGGATGTATTGGACGCTACCCAAATGCCAAGGACCGACTCCGTTTCGGTCAAAGGTTGTGATGGCATAGCTTGCGCCAATGCGATCGTTGTGACTTCTCAGTTCGAGTATGGTTAATTGCTGTTGGATAGAAGAACTGTTTCGGATGTTTTCCGGCAGACTTTGGATGTAGTTGAACTCAACTTCTTCGTCTCCTTGCAGTTGTATGGCAGCCAATTTTTTAAGATAGAACGTATCTTCTTCAGGGTATTTTTCAATGGCAAGCGTAGCTACTTTTTCAGCTTCTTCGTAGTTTTTTTGCTCCATTTCGAGGCTGAACCAATAAACAAAAACATCTTTGTACGCCGGATTTTTGTCGATAACATGTTTGTAGTTTTCTCTGGCGAGTTCAGGTTTCCCACTTAATTGGTAAGCTCTACCCAAAAATTGATAAAAATCTAAATAGTTAGGTGAAAGTTCAATTCCCTTTTGGGCATTGGCAATGGCGCGATCATATTCTTTAATTTGCATATCAAGAATGACCGTTTGAAGCAAACTGTCAACATCAATTTTCGTTTGACCGACAGATGTTTGCGTGCTTATCATCGCCAGCAAGCAAACGAAAAGCTGAAATTTAATAAGTGTTTGAGAGAGTTTCATGTTATGATTCTATAAGATATCCTTGGCGTTTGAGCGAACCCCATGTTTGCTTTTTGTTGATTAAAAAATTCCAATATCCTCGGAGATAGGAAAATGAATTAATTGGATGAAAGAAAATGGGTTCAATCAAAGAAATTCCAATAAGTGACACGATTTCTCGGGTGCTTGCATAATTTTTATACAGTATTTCGTCAAAAAATAACGAAATCATGGTGACCGTCAGGTAGAACAAATAGACGAAAATGGTTATTTCTATAAAGAAAGTGTAATCGAGGTCTAAGAATATCAAACCCAAAACGAATACAATTAAGCCAAATAATTCAACGATAGGAACCAAAAACTCGAAAAGAAGGAAATAGGGGAGAATCACGAAAGCTGTTCGGCCATATTTTGGATTAAACAACATGCCTTTGTGCAGAAACATGGTTTGAACCAATCCTCTTGCCCAGCGCGTTCTTTGTTTGGTCAGATCTCTCACGTTGCCCGGAACTTCTGTCCAGCAAAGCGATTCGGGGATATATTTGATGATAAATTTCTCTTTCTTTTCGTGCATGTATTTTCTCATTCGTGTGATGAGTTCCATGTCCTCTCCCAATGATTTGTGCCAATAACCACCAATTTCTATGACTATATTTTTGTCAAACATACCCAAACCACCAGAAACCAACAGCAAACTGTTTATTTGTCCCCAAGCCATGCGCCCGAACAAAAAAGCCCGAATGTATTCAAGTTCTTGAAATCTGGGATACCAATGTCTGGGAAAATGTATGCGGGTAAGGTATCCTTCTTTTACTTCGCAGGAGTTTGAAATGCGAATGCCTGCTCCGGTTGCAATTACTTTTTTATCAGTTGCTTCCATAAAAGGTTTAGCCAATTTGAGGATGGTATCTTTTTTAAGAATACAATCGACATCGGTACACAAAAACAGGGGATATTGAGAGGAATTTATACCGGCGTTGGATGCATCTGCTTTGCTGCCTCCGTTTTCTTTATCAACCACCAACAAATTGTAATAAACAGGATTGGTAGATTTGTAATGACCTCGAACGGGTTGTGTTTTAATATGCTCTTGGTAGAAAAACTCAACCTTTACCAATTTGAACTCTTTGATGAGTTTTTCTAAAGTGTCATCAGAACTGCCGTCATTGACGATGATTACTTCAAACTTAGGATACGTAAGTGATAGCAACGATTTGACGTTGTATATAATGGTTGAAGCTTCGTTAAATGCGGGTGCTATGACCGAAACACCTACCAAGTCATCCGATTTAATCAATACGTCTTCGTGTATGTGAACGCGGGCGTTGACGTGTTTGATGATGGCGTAATAGGACAATATGGCAAGCACCACATACGAAATAATGTATGTTCCCGCAAAAAACGCAATAAAGAATTCGAATCCTTTTAGTACTTCTTCGAGTAGTTGTGTGCTCATGCTAAAGTTTTGTTAGCTATGTGGTTTTTAATTTTTTCAATTTCAAGATTGTTTTTGAAAGAGTTTTCTAAGAACTCAGCATCAATTTTTTGAATGCATTCGACCGTTTTTATCTTGATGTCGATGTCAATTGAGGCTTGATTTTCTTTCAAAAATTTCTCGAAGTAATTCAAGGTGTTGGTTTCTCCGATTTTGCTCAATGCGCAGATAATAGCTATCTTATTCAGTTTATCTTCATTTGGAAAAATATGCAAAAGGATGTCTTCTGTGTTGACAATTTGAAGATGCTCAATCGCCTTAATCACTTCGTGTCTTATGCTTCTGTTTTCAGATTTGAGTAAACCGGTTATTTTTTCGTTGTAATCTGAATTGTTATGAAAAACTATAAGTTTCAATCCAATTCTGACAATCGCTACATTTGAGGAAGCTAACCATTGTTCAATGTTTTTGGGCAACGGGAACTTTTTCATTTTAAGCAAATCCATAAACTTCAATTCGTCAATCAGACTGATGTTTTGCTTGTAATCTCCTAAAAAATCGATACTTTTAGAAGTCACAGAGAGGTAGGCAATGAATGCATTTGAACGCAAAATCTCGTTTGAGCTATTCAAATAAGGTTTTATTAAATCTATTCCTTTCTCATATTCAAGTATTTGCAATTGATAGATTCCTTTGCATTTGATGTGCCATCTGGAATCTTTTATCAGGTTTTTGGTGTATTTAAACAATCCGAATTTTTCATAAATAGCTACCAATGTTTCTGAGGAGGTTCCTTTTAGATTTTTCTTAAGCGTTATAATCTTTTCAACCAAAATCCGCTTCACCCATGTCTTTCTAAAAGGGATTTCATTCTTGAACTTTTTTATTTCATCGTCGAAGTCACCAATTTTCGTGTTAAACAATACCCTTGCAAAAAAATCATTTACCACAAAATCGATGTTGTCTTTCACCAATTTTCTTTCTTCGTAATAAAACCTGTTTAGGATGATTATGATCGAAAAAACGACAAATAAGATTAAAAATGCCGGGATTAAATAATTTGATAAAACTGTTTCGAAAGTTTCCATAATTGTTAAATGATTGGATAGATTTTTTGAATCCTCAATTATTTAACAAATGAATAACAAAAAAGGAAAACGTTTTTTTTTATTCGATAAGTGGTTTATAATTATCGTTGAATTGCATCTTTTTTTTCAGAACCAGAAATTTAGAACTTTTAATTCTACGGAATCCATTACATGCCGATGGCGACAAAATTAAACGATTTTATCACAATATTTGGCCCTGAAATTCTACCCACATAAAATTCTATGTAGTCATTTTGTGTAAGCCAAAGCAGTACGTGCATGGCAGAACTTTGGTGATCTCCCGCTGAGGTAGCTTTGTTAAATATTTTTGAAGCATCTTGAACCACGCCGTTTTTGGCCACACCGAAAACAAATGTATCACTGTTCGTGGATGGTATAAAACTGAAACTCAGCGCAATATGAAAATATCTTCCAGTAGTGCCCGTGTATGTCAATCGCGTGTTTGTGCCTGTTCCAAATCCGTCATTTACAAATGCAACACCAGATGCTGGGTTAATTTTTAACATGTTGTCCGTACCGTTTGCGCCGGTTGAAGTTGCGCTAAAAGCCAGTGTATATCCGGGGTTATAATTGTAATAACTAAGTTCACCCATGGGAATCATCAATCGACCGGCGGGGGTTAAATCTCCGGTAAATGTTTTCATACCGCCGATGGTTTGGTTGCTTGAGGTGTCAACATAAGCCTTCCAGGATCCATTATAATAATTAAGCTGGCCGGTTGTCGTGTTGAAAATCAGTAATCCGGATGCCGGACTTGCAACGGCATCTCGTTGTGCAGTCGTCATCCGCGGAATCAGCAGTCCTTTGTCTGTCGAAGTGATGTCGAGCATGGAAGAAGTATTCGGCGTATTGGTGCCAACACCAACTTGACAGGATAATGTAAAACACCAAATCATTGAAAAATAGACAATCGACTTTTTGAAAAAGTGTAACGTGCAGATGGGCTTCATAATATCTATTATTTTAAACTATTTTGAAAATTGCAAACGACTACCCACGGTATCTATCTGATAATGAAAATCAAAAGACAGAAGCCCAGCGTCATCTTGGTAAGTATCAGCCGAAT
>PHDQ01000131.1 GCA_002841025.1 Bacteroidetes bacterium HGW-Bacteroidetes-13
AAGCGTTGGTTTTATGAATGATGATGTGTCCAATTTTTTGGAGATTATATAACCTTTAATTCGCATTCCTAATAAACTTCATATCATCAGAAAATTTTTTAAGACCTGCTCCCCTGCCCGACTGCTTTTTTCGGGATGAAATTGCACACCGTAAAAATTGTCCTTTTGCAAAGCCGACGAATAGTCAGTATCGTAAAAACTTGTGGCTATGGATTCGCCTGAAATTGGCGCAAAATAACTGTGAACCAAATACATATATTCATTTTCGGAAATTCCTTCAAACAAAGGTGATTTCAAATTAGCAATTTGATTCCAACCTATTTGCGGAACTTTTACCTTGTTTGAAAACTTAATCACTTCTAAATCAAAAATACCCAAACCAATGGTTGCACCTTCCGTCGAAGATTTGCACATCAACTGCATGCCGAGACAAATCCCTAAAACAGGTTGTTTGAGTGTAGGTATCAATCCATCCAAACCACTTTGCCGAAGTTTCTGCATGGCACTACTCGCCTCGCCTACCCCGGGGAAAATGACTTTGTCTGCATCGCTGATTTCATCGGCATCATGGCTCAAAATCGCTTCGAATCCCAAGCGTTTGATGGCAAACTTGATGCTTTGAATGTTTCCGGCTCCGTAGTCGATAAGAATAATTTTCATTGGAAAGGTTTTATACAGCATCCTATATTTACAGGTTTTGCGGCTACAAATTTAAGTGAATTCGGGAAAGACAAGCCGGTATGCACAACTAAAATAACATGCTTTGGTATTTGTTCATTAAAATGCACGCTGATAATACTGATTTCCTGTATTTTCGCAGTTTGCATCAACGCACCCAAGCTATCTAAAAAATTTCATATTGCTTGTAGAAGCCAATTACACTTCATTGGCAATTCTCTTGAGTTATGGGCTAAACAACCACCAATTTCTGCGAGGTGACTTCATTCTTTCCTTCATCAAAAAAGAAATCAATCCGTCCCATAAACACACCTTTGTACCCCACTTGATTGATGATGACTTCTTTACCATTTCTGTTCAAAACTGTTGCGGGTGATTCCATTAAAGTATGTGTGTGTCCGCCGATAATCAAATCAATGTCATTAGTTTGCGCGGCCAAAACTTCATCGCTTACTTTATCGTGCTCGTAGCGATAACCCAAATGTGAAAGGCAAATAACCAAATCGCATCGCTCATCTTGTTTGAGTTTACGGGTTGCGTCTTGTGCAATTTCAATCGGGTCGATATACTTTGTTTCTTTATACATCCGCGGATCGACCAATCCTTTCAGTTCGATGCCCAAGCCAAAAACCCCGATGCGAATACCGTCTTTGACAAACACCTGATAAGGTTTGACATAGGGAGCCATCACGGTATTTGAAAAATCGTAATTGGCTGACAACAAGCTAAATTTAGTATTCGGCATTTGTGCCAAAAGTCCGTCAACACTGTTATCAAAATCGTGGTTTCCGAGTGTCGCCGCATCATAACCCATCATGCTCATGAGTTTCATTTCGAGTTCGCCGCCATAAAAATTGAAGTAAGGTGTGCCTTGAAAAATATCGCCAGCATCGAGCAACAAGGTGTTTGGGTTTTCTTTTCTTACTTGCGCAACGAGCGTGGCTCTTTTAGCAGCACCACCCATGTTCGGAAACGTCGGATGCGAAGACTCGTATGGGTCGATTTGGCTGTGAACATCGTTGGTGTGCAAGATGGTGATGTGTTTTTTTCGTTTGTTGTCACACGCATGAAGGCCTAAACCTGCAAACGATAAAAATGCCGAGGAAACCAAACTGTTTTTGATAAAAATTCTTCTTTTCATTTTGGATCAAATATGAATCGGTTGTCTAAAAATGCGTGAATGGTATCTGTTTTTTCTAAACCATCGATGACTGCATTTCTAATTTTATAATCGATATAAACTACCTCAATCGGGTCTTGAAAAAACCACATATTGTCGCCACCGTTGAGCAAATAATCGTTGGTAAGAACCCAAAAACTGTCAAATGCTTCAAAATTCTTCCCTTGTACAGTCACTTTTTTAAAATGTACTGCCTTGTCAATAGTCAGTCGCAAACCCGATATCGGATGAGCTGTTTTAGCTTTTGCCAGATAAGTGAGTAATTCATTCATTTTTTCTTTGGATATATTGACCGCTACCAGCTCGTTTTCAAATGGCAACACTTCAAATACAGTTTGCACTGTCACATTGCCAACTGGAATTTCCGCCCTTATTCCACCGTGGTTGAGCAAGCAAAAATCTATTTTGTGTCCGCTTCGTTTTTCAAAAATGGGTTCCGAAACTTTGACGGACAAGTCCGCAAGCCAATTGCCAACTTCTGTCTCCAAAATCCCCGTTTTTTTTGACAATAATTTAGGATTGTATGCCAATACTTTTTCAAGTGATTTTTGCATACTTTTACGGTACGGTAGGATGACGCTGTCTATGGTTGGATTGAGCGGGACTGAATCACTCAGTGCGACTTCTTGCTTTTGAACATACTGAAATTTGTAAACCTTTTCCTGACAAGAAGTTACGGAAATTATTGTTACAAACAAAACAATATGTTTTATTTTTAAAATTTGTTTTATCTTTGCCATCCGATTTTTTATTATTTTGTAAAAGTAGATTATTTTGAATATCATCAAAAGAATTCAGACGAATAGAATCATTAAGAAAAGATTAAATGACCGGGCTTCGGACTTAGATGGTTTCGAGCGTACGAAAAACATATTGATTTTATTTGATGTGCAACGCATACCGGATGTTAATTTTTTTTCTACACTGATTAAAAATTTGGAAGAATTTGAAATTCAAGTTGAAATATTGGGATTCAAACCTAAAAAGAACAAAAAAAAAGCAGCGTATTGCCGGGAGTTTTACAATGCAGATTTTGGTCTGGACGGACTCATCAATGCTCCAAACATCAAACCTATATTTGAAAAAACTTTTGATGTATTAATAAATTATTTTGACGAAGCCAAATGGCAGCTTATCGGTGCATCGCTCCAAATTAAAAATCATTTTTCAGTTGGTTTCCCCGAATTAGACAAAAGACTCAATGACTTGATTGTAAATACCGGAATAAACGAACGGGATGTGTTTGAAAAAGAATTAATTAAATATTTAAAATTATTTAAAAAAATATGACTTCAAAATTTAAAGGAATCGGAGTTGCTTTGGTAACCCCATTCTCAAACGATGGACAAGTTGACTATGATGCTTTGGACAAATTGGTTCAACTCAACATCAAAAATGAAATTGATTATCTGGTGGTATTGGGAACAACAGCCGAAACCAGCACGCTGACGACTGTTGAAAAAAAGAAGGTTATACAAACCGTCATTGAAAGCAACCAAAACCGTGTTCCATTGGTATTGGGTCTGGGAGGCAACAACACAACAGAGCTCATTGAACAAATGAAAACACCGGAAGTGCTTCAGTTTGATGCCATCTTGTCGGTTTCTCCTTACTACAACAAACCCACGCAAGACGGAATCTATGCACATTACAAGGCGTTGTCAAGTGCTTCACCCGTGCCAATTATCTTATACAATGTACCCGGACGAACCGGATCTAACGTTCTGCCACAAACGGTTTTGCGGCTGGCAAGAGATTGCAAAAACATCATCGGTATCAAAGAAGCATCAGGCGATGTAGTTCAGGGCATGCGTATTTTGAGAGAAAAACCAACAGATTTCTTGGTTATTTCCGGTGATGACATGACCGCTTTGCCACTTATTTTGGCAGGCGGTTCTGGTGTAATTTCAGTAATCGGTCAAGGAATTCCAAGCGTATTTTCAAAGCTTATCCATGCGGGTTTATCCGGTGATTTGGCAACTGCCAACCAATTGCAACACCTATGCATGCCGATTATTGATCTGATATTTCAAGAAGGAAACCCGACCGGGATAAAATCGTTGTTGTCGCAGCTCGGAATCGGAACACCTACCGTTCGATTGCCTTTAGTGACGGCCTCTGAATCTCTTTCAATGCGTATCGCATCAAGTTTAGAATCGATTATGACTGTGAAAGTTTAGATTTTTTTCCGCTTATTTCAATTTTCAAAATTGAGAATATTAACCAACTAAACTTGGTGTCGTATGTTGATGAAAGCCAAAATCAACTTCCATACAAGAAGTTGATTCAACGGGTGTTATTATTCATTGTGTCGGATTGAATCATTTTAAAAACACTTATAAAATTGTGCCGGAGACCTAAACGGCTCATTGATTGTAACTTCAAACATGCAAAGGGAGTACAAAATCAACGCAGAACATCTCAGCTTAATTTATTAGATTTGTAATCAAATCCGTATTGATTGAAACCCAAAAAAATAGTCATCACGGGAGGACCCGGCACCGGAAAATCTTCCATCATGCATCAACTCGAAGCACAAGGTGCTTGCTGTTTCCATGAAATATCGCGTCAGGTGACCCTCGAAGCGCGCAAAAACGGTGTCGAACAACTTTTTCTGACCGACCCGATTTACTTCAGCCAAAAACTTTTGGAAGGACGTATTCGTCAGTTTAAAGAAGCCGAAAACGAGACAAATCCACTCGTCTATTTTGATCGTGGCATTCCTGATGTGAAGGCTTATTTAGATTTTTCAAAAACGCCACATTCATCTATTTTTCTCGAAGCAAGCATGCAATATCGCTATGATTTTGTTTTTATGCTTCCGCTTTGGGAAGAAATCTATATTTCCGACAATGAGCGTTATGAAAATTACAACCAAGCAGTTGACATTCACCATGCTTTGGTGGCACATTACAACGCATTGGGATACAATCCCATCGAAATACCACCGGGTAGCGTTGCCAATCGAACCGATTTTATCTTCAATCAAATCAAAGCCATTCTGGCCTAACAAACCGCCTTATGACTGCGTCAGAAATACTCAGAAAATATTGGGGATTCGATGAATTCAGGTATCCGCAGGCGCAAATCATCGAAACGGCAATTTCCCAAAAAGACAGCCTGGTGTTGATGCCCACTGGTGGCGGAAAGTCCGTTTGTTATCAAATTCCGGCTCTCATGCAGCCCGGGATTTGTCTGGTGATTTCACCATTGATTGCGCTGATGACAGATCAGGTGAAAGCATTGGAAAACAAGCAGATAAAAGCTATTTCATTGGCCGGAAGTATTCCTTATGACGAGCTCATCCGGTTGCTTGACAATGCTCTTTTTGGCAATTACAAATTTATCTATCTCTCGCCCGAAAGGCTGCGAAACGAGTTGGTGCTTGAATACATCAAACAATTGAAAATAAGCCTGGTTGCCGTTGATGAAGCACATTGCATTTCGGAATGGGGCCACGATTTCAGACCCGCGTATCGGGAAATTCACCGGATCAGGGAATTGCATCCGCAAGTTCCGGTCATGGCACTCACCGCTTCAGCAACTGCGCAAGTTGCAAAAGACATTTATCAAAATCTTCAACTTCGCGATGCGGAGGTTTTCAGTGTTTCATTTCGGAGGAAAAATCTCGGCTACTGGGTGCAACAAACCGATGATAAGTTTGATGGCTTGTGCAGTCATTTAGAAAATATAAAAGGTGCGGCAATTGTCTATGTTGGAAGTAGAAAAGACACGGTTCACACGGCGCAATTTCTCAAGAAAAAAGGGTTTACTGCCGACTTTTTTCACGGCGGAATGACTTTTCAGGAGAAAAATGAAAAACTTGAACAATGGATGAAGGGCAAAACACAAATCATGGTAGCTACCAATGCCTTCGGAATGGGAATCGACAAAGCCAACGTGCGTTTGGTCGCCCATCTCAACATACCGGACAGCATCGAAAACTATTACCAAGAAGCGGGCAGAGCGGGTCGTGACGGAAACGAATCGAAAGCGGTGATTCTATACAACGAAGCCGATAAAGAAAGACTCTATCAGCAGTTTTTAAGTGCATTGCCAACAGTTGATGCAGTCAAATTGATCTATCGAAAATTGTGCAACTATCTACAAATCGGTTATGGAGATTGCCCGGAATCATTGTTTTACCTCAACTTCAATAAATTTTGCCAACTGTTTGACTTGCCGCTTGGTTTGACCCTGAACTGTCTTAAAATTTTGGACAATCAGGCTGTCATTAATTTGAATCTGCAAGGAGAAAACAAGACCACCATTCGATTTTTATGGGATACCGAATTGTTATTAGACCATGCCGAAACCAATCCGAAAAGCGGAGAAATTATCAAATTGGTATTGAGAAATTATCCCGGCGTATTTGATGATGACATTCGTGTCAACATTGATTTACTGTCAAAAAAATCTCGCATGCCTGTGGAGGCTATTCAAGCAGAATTGGCAAAATTAGACAAACAAGGTGTCGTTAAATTTGAGGCGATAAATGCCGATATGTCCATCTTGTTTATCGAGCCCCGTGAAGATGATTACACCATCAATCGGATGGCCGCATATATTCGACAACAGCGAGAAAATAAAACCAACAAAGCACAAAAAATTTGGAATTATGTGACAAATACCGGCACGTGCAGGAGTCGATTAATCAGTGCTTATTTTGGCGAAAAAACAAATGAAAACTGCGGTATTTGTTCATATTGTAAAGCATCAAATGATCAAATACATTACACAAAAAACAAGCTGTCGGTTCATGACAACATCATTGAATTGTTATCCAAA
>PHDQ01000132.1 GCA_002841025.1 Bacteroidetes bacterium HGW-Bacteroidetes-13
GTGTCCGATAAAAATTTTGTCGTTGGCGATGTCAAAGCCCAAGACAATTACATCGCTTGCAGCATTCATGTCAAATCTGAAATTGTCGTTCCCTTATTTAAAAATGACAAAAACATCGGGCAAATTGACATTGATTCTCATTCCGTCAATCCTTTTACGGAAGCAGACGAACGCTTTCTCGAATTCGTCAACAGTGAAGTCTCCAAGATTCTTTAAGTTAGATTTTTGTTAATAAAGTTAACTACTTATTAACAATATGACTTTTGTCATGTTTTGATAATTCTTACAAGCATATTTTTGTCCGTACAATCAGGTATTTGTATGGGCGTTATTTATCTTCTTATTTCAGTTTCACTTTTTGTGGCGTTGGTTTTTTTGGTGTCATTTATCATTTCTGTCCGCAACGGACAATATGACGATACCTACACGCCCTCTGTTCGCATGCTCTTTGAAGACGAAGATAAATCCTCCGAAAATCCAAAAAAATAAGTAACCAACAATTAATTTTTTATTCGATGGAAATTCAGACTTTCTCTTATGACAACAAAATTGTCAAAAAGTTCGTCGCCGCAACCTTGTTATGGGGTATTGTTGGCACCTTGGTCGGACTGCTTTTAGCTTTTCTTTTCATATTTCCAAAGTTGACTGAAGGCATTCCTTGGCTCAGTTTCGGACGACTCAGACCGCTTCACACCAATGCAGTGATTTTTGCATTTGTCGGAAACGCAATCTTTGCGGGTGTTTACTATTCTTTGCAACGTTTGCTCAAAGCCCGCATGTTTAGTGATTTTCTGAGCAATGTGAATTTTTGGGGCTGGCAATTGATAATCGTAGCTGCTGCTATTTCCCTGCCCTTGGGTTTTACCTCTTCTAAAGAATACGCCGAATTGGAGTGGCCGATAGATATTGCCATCGCTCTAATATGGGTAGCTTTTGGCATCAACATGATTGGAACCATTATCAAAAGACGCGAACAACATTTGTATGTGGCCATTTGGTTTTACATTGCAACCTTTGTAACCGTCGCCTTGTTGCATATTTTCAATAGTTTTGAGTTGCCAGTCAGTTTTATGAAAAGCTACTCCGTCTATGCCGGCGTGCAAGATGCTTTGGTACAATGGTGGTACGGTCACAACGCAGTGGCATTCTTCCTGACCACACCGTTTCTGGGAATCATGTACTATTTTGTTCCCAAGGCTGCTGACCGCCCCGTTTATTCTTATAAACTTTCCATCGTTCACTTTTGGTCACTCATTTTCATCTATATCTGGGCAGGTCCTCACCATTTGCTTTACACCGCTTTGCCCGATTGGGCACAAAACCTCGGTGTGGTCTTTTCTATCATGTTGATTGCGCCATCTTGGGGTGGTATGATCAATGGATTGCTGACCCTGCGCGGCGTTTGGGATAAAGTTCGTGTAGATCCCGTTTTAAAATTTATGGTCGTGGCGATTACCGGTTACGGGATGGCTACTTTTGAAGGCCCGATGCTTTCTATCAAGTCGATTAATGCCATCGCACATTTTACCGATTGGGTCATTGCACACGTTCACGTAGGTGCTTTGGCATGGAACGGATTTATGACTTTTGGTATGTTTTATTGGATGGTGCCGAGACTGGCCAAAACCAAACTTTTCTCTGTCAAATTAGCCAACTTTCATTTTTGGATAGGCACTTTGGGGATTGTTATGTATGCCCTACCCATGTATGTAGCCGGTTTCTTGCAAGCCTCTATGTGGAACGAGTTTAATCCGGACGGGACTTTGGTTTACGGGAATTTCCTCGAAACCGTTACCCAAATCATGCCGATGTATTGGATGAGAGCCATCGGAGGTTCGCTTTATATCGTCGGGATGTTAATCGGGGTGTATAACCTTGTTAAAACCATGGTGGTCGGTTCGGTTATCGAAGACGAAACCGTGCAAGCTCCCGCCCTTCAAAATATCAGAAAAACAAGGATAGCTGGTGAAACATTCCACGGCTGGTTGGAACGCAAACCGGTACAATTGACTATTTTGGCAACAGTTGCCGTGTTGATTGGCGGCATTGTACAAATTATTCCAACCCTATTGATTAAATCCAACATCCCGACCATAGCGAGTGTAAAACCTTATACACCGCTCGAATTGGAAGGAAGAGATTTATACATCCGTGAAGGTTGTGTCTCCTGTCATTCGCAAATGATCAGGCCGTTCAGAAGTGAAGTCGCACGCTACGGAGATTATTCAAAAGCAGGCGAGTACGTTTACGATCACCCGTTTTTGTGGGGTAGTAAACGCACCGGACCAGACTTGCATCGCGAAGGTGGAAAGTACAACGACAATTGGCACTTCAACCACTTGTACGATCCGCAAATCACCTCGCCAAACTCAATCATGCCGTCGTATAAATGGATTATTAAGAACAAGTTGAATACAGACCATTTGCAAAAGAAAATGAGTGTCATGGCAACCTTGGGAGTTCCATACACGGCGGAAGATATTCAAAATGCCAATGAAACCTTGCGCGCTCAGGCTGAACAAATTGAACAAAATCTTCACGCCGACCCGGATTTCGTGGCGAGCTACGAAGCTGAAAAGAAATACGACCAAGAAAATAATTTGGCGTTTGTTCCGATGAGCCAACGTGAAGTGGTCGCTTTAATCGCCTATTTGCAACGATTGGGTACTGACATCAAAGTAGAAACAATCATCAATGAACCAAAACAATAAGTCATGCTAAAATTCATCAAAAACCACATGGAAACCATCGCGGGTATTGAAATTTATCCGCTGATTTCGCTCCTCCTATTTTTTAGCTTCTTTGTCATCTTGTTTTGGTGGGTATTAACGGCCAAAAAAGAATACATCGACCAAGTTAGCAGAATTCCATTAGATCAACCTAAAAATGACGAACTATGAAAAAACTCACTCCATACGTCAGAGTTATCCTGATTTTCGGGCTTATATTTTTCTTTGTTGAATATTTTATCGATTCCGAAAAACCGGCATTTATTGAATTTCCCCTGATAGCACTTTTCTTGGGTTTGATATTATTTGTTTTGATTGCCATCGAAGTTACCTACGGCGCGATTGAAAACATCGTCTATCAACTGTTGGATGAAAAGCAAAAAGATGCCTATTTAAAGGAAAGAAGCTTTACCGGTGACCATTCATCGTACAAAAAATTAATGAAATGGTTGACCAAAAGCAAACCGGTAGAGCAAAATGACGAAATCATGCGCGAACACGATTTTGATGGCATCCACGAACTCGACAATGCGCTTCCTCCTTGGTGGATTTACGGTTTTTATTTTACCATCATTTTTGCAGTGGTCTATTTGGTTCGCTTCCATGTTTTGGGCGGTGACAATCAAATTCAAGAATTCGACAAAGCAGTGACAGAAGCAAAGATAGCCGTTGAAGAATACAAAAAGAACAATCCGGATTTGATAGATGCATCAAATGTGGTCTTGTTGACCGAAGCTGCCGATCTCGAAAAAGGGAAAGCTGTTTTTCAAGCCAATTGTATTGCCTGCCACGCACCGGACGGCGGCGGTGGAATTGGCCCCAACCTGACCGACAACCATTGGATACTCGGACCGGGAATCAGCAGAATATACACCACAATTTCGGAAGGCGGTCGTTCCGGAAAAGGCATGATTCCTTGGAAATCGACTTTAAAACCAATTGAAATGCAACAAGTTGCCAGCTATGTCATCAGTCTGAAAGGCACAACGCCTGCCAATCCGAAAGATGCTGAGGGTGACATTATTGAAGAGTAAATTGTTAGTCAAAAGGCAATAGGCAATAGGCAAAAGCCAATAGACAAAAGCCAATAGGCAATTAGGCAACAGGTGTGTAAGGTTTTAGTCTTTTGTTTTTAGTTATTTTATTATTCAAAAAACAAAACTCAGCAATCGATAATTGTTAATAAACCTATAGCCATTAGCTAAAAGCTGACAACCGATTAAAATAAAAGCAGAAAGAGAAAAAAAATGAGCACGGTCAGTAAAAATAAATTTCGTGACAAGATAAGTACGATAGATGATAAGGGCAATCGGTCATGGATTTATGTCAAAAAGGTAAGTGGAAAATTTTTCAAATACAGAACAGCCTTAAGTTGGTTTCTGATTGCTTTTTTGGTTGTCGCGCCTTTTATAAAAGTGAAAGGGCACCAGTTTTTGATGTTCAATGTGTTGGAACGACGTTTCAATATTTTTGGTTTTCCGTTTTGGCCGCAAGATTTTCACCTCTTCGTGATTTCGATGATTATCGCAGTGGTTTTTGTGGCTTTGTTTACAGTGGCTTTTGGCAGGTTATTTTGCGGTTGGGTTTGCCCGCAGACCATCTTTTTGGAAATGGTTTTCCGCAGAATAGAATATTGGATTGAAGGAGACAAAGGCGCACAAATACGTTTGGACAAAGAGCCTTGGCATTTTGAAAAAATCAGGAAAAAACTCAGCAAATGGATGGTGTTTTTTGTAATTTCTTTTTTTATTGCCAATATTTTTTTAGCTTACCTGATCGGTGGCGATAAATTGATAGAAACCGTCACAGATGACCCACAAAATCACACGGGAACATTGATTTCCCTACTGATATTCACCGGTTTATTCTATTTCGTGTTTGCATGGTTCAGAGAGCAAGTCTGTGTGATTGCCTGTCCTTACGGAAGATTGCAAGGTGTGTTGTTGGATGACAAATCCATCGTGGTTGCATACGATTACAAACGCGGAGAAAAAGAAGCAGGCAGGGGAAAATTTAAAAAAAATGAAGACAGAGTTGCATCCGGAAAAGGCGATTGCATCGATTGTTTTCAATGCGTACACGTTTGCCCAACGGGAATTGATATCAGAAACGGAACACAATTGGAATGTGTCAACTGCACCGCCTGCATCGATGCCTGCGACGAGATGATGACCCACGTCGGATTGCCCAACGGATTGATTCGTTATACCTCTGAGTTGGAAATAAGCAAAAACGAGCCTTTCAAATTTACCAATCGGATGAAGGGTTATTCGGTCGTTTTAATCCTCTTGTTTGCAGTTTTTGTCGCCATGTTGGTTTCCAGAAGTAGCGTGGAAGCAAACTTGCTCAGGTTGCCCGGACAACTCTATCAACGCATGGATGACGACATCATCAGCAACGTGTTTACCTACAAGATTATCAACAAAACAATGGAAGACATTGAAGATGTGCATTTTGTACTGCCATCCGGAGAAGGAATCATCAAAGAAGTAACCGGAAAACCGATACATGTATCCGGAAACAGTCTGCAGCAAGGCACACTTTTCATTCAAATGAAAGAAAGCAAACTGCAGGACGATAAAATGAAGTTGAAGATTGACGTTTACTCAGGTAATAAAAAAATTGAATCCACTACCACGACCTTTATGGGACCGCGGAGGTTTCAATGAAATTTATAGAACATAAAATTTAACGCACTGAAAATTATGAAAATCAATTGGGGAACGGCTATCGTCATCGTGTTTGTGTGTTTTGCTACTTTTATCTTGACCTTCGTTTTTTTGGCAACCACCCAGAAAAAATACGACCACGAGTTGGTCACTCAAAATTATTATGAACAAGAAATTCATCTCCAAAATGATATTGACAGTCAAAATCTGTCCAATAAACTCAACTACAATCTTGAAATTTCTACTTCAAACAAAGGTATTTTAATTCATTTCCCGGACCAAACAAGCTTTCATCAAATTACCGGGATAGTGTCCCTTTACAGGCCATCCGATCAACGCTTAGATTTTGAAATACCCATTTCATTATCTTCTTCACAAATGCTCATACCTGACGAAGTGTTGGCGGGTGGCCGATGGGACATTAAAGTTCGTTGGCAATACGAAAATCAAAAATTATTGTTTAAAAAACAAATCACCTACTGATGTTATATTCTGCTTTGGTCATCGGTTTTATTGGTAGTTTGCACTGTGTGGGCATGTGTGGCCCCATCGCTTTGATGCTTCCGCTTAACCGAAAAAACCCGGTCATCGCTTTTTTGCAAATCATGCAATACCACTTCGGACGAATTTTGAGTTACACTTTTTTGGGGCTCATTTTCGGGCTGTTTGGCAGGGGACTTTTTGTGGCAGGCATGCAGCAGAAACTTTCCCTTTGGATAGGTGCTTTGCTGATAGCCGGACTTTTGATGAGCTATCTTTTCCGCTTAAAAATACCGGCATTTAAACCCTATACGCGACTCCTGATGCGGTTGCAGGCAAGCATGGGAAAACAGCTTAAAAAACGCTCACCCTACACCACTTTTTTGATGGGATTGCTCAACGGTTTTCTTCCCTGCGGCATGGTTTATATGGCGTTGTTCGGTGCTGTCGCCATGGGAAATCCTACAGAAGGTGCGTTTTACATGTTGGCTTTCGGGCTTGGCACCATCCCGCTTATGAGTGCAGTTGCCCTGTTGGGTAAAAAATTACCCCACATTTTCCGAATCAATTTCCGCAGACTGACCCCGCTTTTTATACTGATCATTGGGCTTTATTTTATGATACGCGGTGCCGGACTCAACAACTATTGGTCGCCGGCATTGCAACAAATGCAAGTGAAAACACAGGCAGATTGTGTCTCGCCGGCGATGCATCATTCTGTTCGATAAGTA
>PHDQ01000133.1 GCA_002841025.1 Bacteroidetes bacterium HGW-Bacteroidetes-13
ACCAAACCGGTTTATCTGGGCGGATTGGGTTTTGGCATGAAGTGGATGATGGGCTGGATGCACGATACTTTGGAGTTTTTCAAAAAAGACCCGATTTACAGAAGATTCCATCTCAACAATTTGTCATTCGGTTTGGTTTATGGTTTTTCCGAAAATTTCATGCTGCCACTTTCGCACGACGAAGTGGTTTACGGCAAACAATCGCTTTTGGGTAGAATGCCAGGTGACGAATGGCAACGGTTTGCAAATCTCCGCCTGCTCTTTGGTCACATGTTCACCCATCCCGGGACAAAACTGCTCTTTATGGGCGCAGAATTTGGTCAATCTTCGGAATGGAATTTCCAAACCAGTCTCGATTGGCACCTGCTACAATTTGATTATCACAAGGGTGTAAAAACTTTTATTTCTGACCTCAATAACTTCTACAAATCGCAACCTGCTTTGTATGAGAAAGCATTCTCAACAGAAGGTTTTGAATGGATAGACTATGGCGATCATCAAAATTCCATCTTAACCTTTATCCGTAAAGGTCATGACACAGAAAATGATCTGATTGTTGTCAGTAATTTTACGCCCAATACTTTCAAAGAATATCAAATTGGGTTGCCACGTAAAGGCAAACTCAAGCTACTGTTTAACAGTGATGATGTCAAATATGAAGGAAGTGGTTTTGTCGAAAATGGTAAATTATATCCAATAAGTAAATTAAAAACCGAACTCCACGGTCGGTCGTATGCTGCAAACATTGAAGTCGGACCCCTTTCTACCCTGATTTATCAAATTTTATAAACAAAACTTGCAGTCTGCTACAAAAAAGCATTTTTTTGCATAAAACTTTTTTAACCTAATGATTACAAATACGGAACTTGAGTATAAAGGAAATTTGTTTCCTTTGAAGTGCTTTTCATTTACTAAAAACGTCAATATTTTAGAGTTTAAAACAGAAAACGATGTGACACTCCAATTGTCCATTATCAGGGACAGTGTGCTTCGTTTCAGATATTCTACAGACGGCTATTTTAACGAAGATTTTTCTTACGCCATCGACGAAGCAGCAAGCATCGGATATAATTCTCTTGACATCAAAGAATTGGAGGAAATGTATTTGATAGAAACCGGCAAGCTGAAATGTTACGTTCACAAAGAAGATTTACGCATATCCATACACGACAAATCAGACCAAGTCATCTTAGAAGACGAACTCGGATTTCACTGGGAAGAAGATTACGAAATAGGAAGTAACATTGTCAAAATGAGTAAAGTATCGCAAGATGCTGAAAGCTATTATGGCTTGGGTGATAAACCAACCCATTTCAATCTCAAAGGGAAAAAATTTCAAAATTGGGTAACCGACGAATACGCTTTTGGAAAGGACAAAGACCCGATTTACAAAGCCATTCCATTCTACATCGGTTTGCACCACCAATCTGCTTATGGGATATTCTTTGACAACACTTTTAAAACGCATTTCGATTTTTGCCACGAAAGACGCAATGTTACCAGTTTTTGGGCAGATGGCGGTGAGATGAATTACTACTTTATTTACGGTCCCGACATGAACGATGTGGTAGTCAATTACACCGACTTGACCGGAAAACCGGAGCTACCGCCGCTTTGGGTTTTGGGCTATCATCAAAGCAAATGGAGCTACTATCCGGAATCCAAAGTCAAAGAAATTGCCAAAAATTTCAGAAAACACAAAATTCCTTGCGATGCCATCTACTTAGATATCGATTATATGGAAGGTTTTCGTTGCTTCACTTGGAACAAAGATTATTTCCCAAATCCGAAAAAGATGATAGACGAACTTTACGAAAAGGGATTTAAAACCATCGTCATCATTGACCCCGGCATTAAAATAGACAAATATTACGATATTTACAGACAAGCACTTGAAAATGACTACTTCTGCAAACGAGCTGACGGCCCATACATCAAAGGGAAAGTTTGGCCGGGCGAATGCAACTTCCCCGACTTCACCAAACCCGAAGTTCGCGAGTGGTGGGCTGGTTTATACAAAGAATTAATTTCCGACATGGGCGTGAAAGGTGTTTGGAACGACATGAACGAACCCGCCATCATGGAAGTCCCCACCAAAACTTTTCACCTCGATGTCCGCCACGATTATGACGGTCATCCTTGTAGCCACAGAAAAGCTCACAATGTATATGGAATGCAAATGGCTCGAGCCACTTACGAAGGTGTTAAGAAATTTGCTTATCCAAAACGTCCGTTTGTCATCACACGTGCTGCTTATTCCGGCACACAACGATACACCTCTACCTGGACTGGCGACAATGTCGCTTCTTGGGAACATCTTTGGGTTGCCAATATTCAGGCACAACGCATGAGTTTGAGTGGTATGTCTTTTGTGGGATCCGACATTGGCGGATTTGCAGAGCAACCTACCGGGGAACTTTTTGCGCGATGGATTCAACTCGGGGTTTTTCACCCTTTTTGCAGAACACATTCCTCCGGCGACCATGGCGAACAAGAGCCTTGGTCATTTGACAAAGAAGTATTGGACATCGTGCGAAGCTTCATTGAACTTCGATATCAGCTCCTTCCTTATCTTTATACCATGTTCTACAAATACGTAGAAGACGCTGTTCCGATGCTCAAACCTTTGGTGCTTTTTGATCAAGAAGACCCGCAAACACACTATCGCACAGATGAATTTATCTTTGGCGAACATATCTTAATCTGTCCGGTTCTCGAACCCAATGCCAAAGGAAGAAGAATGTATATACCAAGAGGGAATTGGTATAATTTTTGGACAGATGAATGTGTGGAAGGCGGAAAAGAATTTTGGGTAGCAGCAGATCTCGACAGTATGCCAATCTTTGTTAATGAAGGTTCCATCATTCCAAAATACCCGGTTCAACAATACGTCGGAGAATTGCAAATTCAACAGTTGATGTTAGATGTCTATTACAAAGAAGGTGTTAAAAAATCGGATGTATATGAAGATTCCGGAGATGGATACGACTACAAAAAAGGCAGATACAGCTTGCGAAATTTTACGCTTTTAGGCAAAAAGAATGAACTCATCATCCAACAATTCAAAGCCGGGAAACACGAGACAAGCTACCAAACTTTTAAAATAAGATTGCATGGTTTGCCGTTTAAAGTGGACAAGGTTCAGGTTGACAATGAAACGATAGCATTCAGTGACATCAAACTGAACGGGGACAACACCATGGTTGTTACCCAAAATTTCACGGAATTGCATATCATCGGAAAATAATAAAAACCGATTCGGGAAGTTAACTTCTGAGATTGTTTTTTTAATGAATTACAAAAAAATTAAATTATGAAAAATTTACTTTCAGCAGTTTTTCTATACTTGCTAGTAGCTGCCTGCGCAACCAACCCTTTCACCGGAAAACAAACCATGAGTTTATACTCCAATGATGCTGTTTTCCCGCAATCTTTTCAGCAGTACAATCAATTTTTATCTGAAAATAAAGTCATTAAAGCTTCGCCTCAATTGGATCAAATCAAGCGTGTCGGACAAAAAATTATCGTGGCTGCCGAACGCTATTTGGATGCAAACGGCTATGCAGGTTACCTTAAAGACTACAAATGGGAATTTAATTTGGTCGAAAGCGATCAAGTAAATGCTTTTGCCATGCCCGGCGGAAAAGTTGTTTTTTATACCGGTATCATGCCCATCACCCAAAATGACGCGGGTATCGCCACGGTCATGGGACACGAAATTGCACACGCCTTGGCCAATCACGGCGCGCAACGCATGAGTGCAGGTACGCTGCAACAACTGGGAGCCGTTGGTGTAGCAGTCGCAACAGGCGGAAAATCTGCCGAATCTCAAGAACTTTGGATGCAGGCTTATGGAGTAACTACACAATATGGCGGAATGCTTCCTTTCAGTCGTTCGCATGAAAGTGAAGCAGACGCAATTGGCCTGACACTCATGGCCATCGCGGGTTACAATCCGGAAGAAGCAGCCAGTTTTTGGCAACGTATGGAAGCAAAAAGTGGCGGTCAAGCACCCCCTGAATTTTTAAGCACCCACCCTTCCGCCGAAAACAGAATAGCCAACTTAAGACAACTCGCACCTCAAGCCAAGGCTGAAGCAGCCAAATTTGGCGTGAATTTTAACTGATACGATACATGGAGCAACTCCCAAAAGGTCATCCAAAATTATTAAGCGCATGGGCTTTTTACGATTGGGCAAATTCTGTTTACAGTTTGGTTATTGCTTCTGCGATTTTTCCTATATTTTATGGTGCACTAACCATAGTGAGAGATTCCGAAGGAAATAAAATAAGTGATTCAGTGGTTTTTTTGGGCACGTCCTTCAACAATGATGCACTCATCAGTTATGTAACTTCCATTAGTTTTTTGGTTGTTGCCATCATTTCTCCTTTTCTGTCCGGTATTTCTGACTACATCGGAAATAAAAAAGCATTTTTGCGTTTTTTCTGTTTTTTGGGAGCAATTTCCTGCATCGGGCTGTATTGGTTTTCTCTGGAAAACCTACTGTTCGGGATCATCTGTTATATGCTGGCGTTGATTGGGTTTTGGGGTAGCTTGGTCTTTTACAATTCCTATCTGCCCGACATCGTCGAAAAAGAAGGTCAAGACAACTTGAGCGCAAGAGGTTATATTTCAGGCTATTTCGGAAGTGTTATTTTACTAATAATGTGCTTGATATTAATTATGAAGCACGATTTTTTCGGTTTTCCGGATGAAGGAATACCAACCCGAATTTCTTTTGTAATGGTAGGTTTGTGGTGGATTGGTTTCAGTCAATATTCTCTGTATTTTTTACCCAAAGGCAACAAAATCAAACGCGTTCCTAAAGATGTGTTGTTCAATGGTTTTAGAGAATTGAAAAAAGTCTATCATCAACTACTCGAAAACGAATACTTGAAACGCTATTTATTGGCTTTTTTCGTGTACAGCATGGCTGTACAAACCGTGATGATTGTCGCAACCTACTTCGGAATGGAAGAAATCGATTGGTCTGGACAAAGCGCAACAACTGGTTTGATAGTCAGTATCTTACTCATCCAATTGGTAGCCGCTGGTGGTGCTAAACTCACAGCCCTATCTTCAAAAAAATTTGGAAACATTACCACACTGTTGATTTTAAATATACTATGGGCAATGGTTTGTTTTTATGCCTTTTTTATGACAAAACCTTTCCAATTTTACATCGCCGCATCTTGTGTCGGTTTGGTAATGGGCGGCATACAATCACTCTCACGGTCAACTTACTCAAAACTTTTACCTCAGACAGAAGACACCGCTTCCTTTTTTAGTTTCTATGACGTTACCGAAAAAATCGGAATTGTCATCGGAATGTTTATGTATGGTTATATTTCTCAAATTACAGGCAGCATGCGAAATGCAATTCTGTTTCTAATAAGTTTCTTCGTAATTGGCATTATTTTGCTGCTTAGAATTCCCAATTCTTTAAGGAAATTATCTTAACATTTTTTGTTTTTTATAACATAATGTTTGAAATACTTCTCATTCAACATGAGAATATTACCAATATTCTATGCTAATTTGATTTTACAAATTAGTAAATTGCCAATCTTCACAAATAAAATTATGAATCTGGCAATAAAAAACATGAATTCTAAATTTTAATGAAAATGTGGGTTAAAGTTGAGTAAAATCTATACTTTTTTGTAATTGTTAAGTAATTTTGCAAACATTCTTTTCAAATATTACATTTTATGTTGAAGCAACAAGGACTTTATTTACCCGAATTTGAACATGACAATTGTGGTGCCGGATTTATATGCAGCCTGAAAGGTGAAAAATCAAATGAAGTCATACACAAAGCACTCGAAATTCTCGAAAAACTCGAACATCGCGGTGCAGTCAGTGCAGATGGACGTACCGGTGACGGTGCAGGTATTCTGATTGATATTCCACACGACTTTTTTTTAAAAAATTGTCCCGAGATAAACATTCCCGAACCCAATGAATATGCTGTCGGAAATGTTTTTCTTCCAAAAAAAGAAAATCAAAAAATCTTCTGCAAAGAAGTGTTTTTGGAAAACATCCAAAAATTTGATCTTGAACTTTTAGGATGGCGAAAAGTGCCGGTTGATTCACAAAACATTGGCCGAATAGCCTCTGAATCTGAGCCGGATATCGAACAGATTTTTATCGGAAAAGGACAATCAAAATTAAACGAGTATGAGTTTATGGTCAAACTCTATATTGTTCGTAAACTCACCGAAAACACCATACGCGAGTCAAAATTATCTGAGAGTTCCTATTTCTATTTACCGACACTTTCCACCAAAACCATCATTTTCAAAGGTTTGCTCAAACCGAAGGACATCAAACTTTACTACACTGATTTGATGCATCCAGACGTTATCACACGCCTAGCCTTGGTACACCAACGGTTCTCTACCAATACTTTCCCAACTTGGGATTTGGCACAACCGTTCCGATACATGTGTCACAACGGAGAAATCAACACCCTTCGCGGAAACGTTTCTCGTATGAAAGCACGTGAAGAATTGCTGAAATCGGACTTATTCGGTGAAGAAATAAAGAAAATATTACCAATCATCATCGAAGGAAAATCCGATTCTGCCTGTATGGA
>PHDQ01000134.1 GCA_002841025.1 Bacteroidetes bacterium HGW-Bacteroidetes-13
CAACTGCACCAACACAGGAGCCTGCGAAATAGAATGCCCGAAAGGCATCTCTTTGGAAAACATCGCCCGTATGAACCGGGAGTTTTTGAAAGCAAGTGTTTAAAAACAAATTAGATGTGTAAGTTCTGAGAACAACATTTTACATGTCATTTCTACTTTTATTCATTCCGGGAATTGGTAAAGCCCAAATAAGTGGGCAATTATTTCGAAATGACTCTGAGTTGCCTTTGCTTAAAATCTCATAGAGTATTTCAGATCAAGTTATCGAGTCAAATTTTAATGGAAAGTTCGAACTTGAATTTCCAAATGACATTGCCAAGACTGACTTAGTTTTTGATTTGGGTGATATGACTGTGAAAATTCAAAATTTTAAATTGAGTGAAAACAGAAAAATCGATCTCGGAAAAATAACTTTACCCCGATTCAAAGACATAAGTTTTGAAGCATACAATAAACTATCCGAAAATGATAAAAACAACTGTAAACCGATTTATCATTACGCACAATTATTAGGATATTTAAATACTAATTTACTGGAAAATAAGTATTTGATTTAAATTGTAATGAGGCGATAACTGAATTTGAATACAACTTATTTCAAAAAACAGTAACTGTTGATTGGAAAAAAAAATAAAGAATTGTAAATAGGTCTTAACAATTTTCAAAAAAAGGTGTCAATGTAATTCTATGGAATCAGCGAGAAAATTCTATAAAAGTCTCCCGCAGTTAACGCTGATGGACGCAAATGGCAATGAGTCAAACTCAAACCACCCTAAATAAGATGCGGTTTTTTGTCAGTCGTTTTCTTCCAATTGAAAAATATCGGTAACCTGAATCTTAAAATAAGCTGCCAATTTTAAAGCCAAAACCGTAGAGGGAACGTATTTTGCCTTTTCCATTGCGTTGATTGTCTGTCGGCTCACGCCGATGATGTCTGCCAAATCTGCTTGCGTAACCTCCTTTTCGGCGCGTAGTATTCTGAGTCTATTCTTCATCGGTCGAAATATTAGCTTTGTAAAGTTTGTAATGAAATCGCACGATAAAGAAAATCAATATCGTGAAAATATTGCCGACCATCACGTGGAAATAGGCAAAACCATAAAAGAAAAGTGTTGAAAATAGAATCACGGCAAAATTAAAATAGGTTGCCCAAACAAGCGATTCGTAGCGAATCTTCGAAATGTACTCATCTTCTTTTCGGGTTTTAGAAAAGCCTATCAGCAAAGCACCAATGACAATCAAAACAGTCAAAAGCTCGTCAACGACGCCGTTTTCAATAAATTTGAAAATCCCCTTGCTAAAAATCCAATCATCGTTATAAATGGAAAAAACGGGAAGTTTCAAATGCTCATCAAATTCAAAATCAGTAACATACAAATAAGTTCCGATAAGGAAAGTAGGAACAAACAACATCCAACCAAATATCTTAAACCGGTGTGGAAATAGAAATTGTGTTTTCATAATGTAAAGTATTTTTTACAAATGTATAGTTTGTTTTACATTATGACAAAATATTTTTACTTTTTTAATTTTTTCCATTTAAGGTTTAATCATAAAAAAAGCCGTCTTTATTTTTGAGACGGCTTCCGTTTTTTTGTTTTGGTTTTTTATGTATTTACTCCAATAAATTTTCGATTAAAATATCTTCATCAAGATCTTCCCAATGAACGCCTTCACCCTTTCCAATAAACCGCCAATTGTTTAATTGTTTCATTTTAGCATCCCTTAAACGCGGAAACCATTCCAAAGGGATAGACAATTCTCGTCCGTCCTCCAAAGAAACCACCATTTTATCTGAGGTGAAACGCAAGTGCGTTGCGTGTTTTGATTTATTTATTGATAAAATACTCATCCCATTTTGATTTAAAAAGTGGTTGATTTATTCGAAATTATAAAATATTTCTTACAAACCGTTAACTTAAACCATAATTTGACCTTAAAAAGATACTTTTGTCTTTCACAGTATCATTATGCACATCAAATCCAAACTCCCCCAAACCGGCACGACCATTTTTACGATCATGTCTGCCTTGGCTGCCGAGCACAACGCCATCAATCTCTCGCAAGGTTTTCCTGATTTTGAATCTTCTTCTGAATTAATCAATTTGGTAACGGATGCCATGAAAAAAGGCTACAACCAATACGCGCCGATGCCCGGAGTACTGCGACTCCGCGAAGTGATTTCGGAAAAAATCGCATCGCTCTACGGCGTTAACTATCATCCAGAAAGTGAAATCACCATCACGGCAGGCGGCACCCAAGCCATTTTCACCATCCTCAGTGCTTTTGTCAAACCCGGCGATGAAGTCATCGTTTTCAAACCGGCTTACGATTGCTACGAACCTGCCATTCAGCTCAACGGCGGCAAGGCGATTTCGGTACAGCTGCGTGCGCCCGGCTTCCAAGTAGATTGGAATGAAGTGCGAAGCCTTGTTAACGAGAGAACCAAAATGGTGATTATCAACACGCCCAACAACCCGTCCGGAACGGTTTTTTCGAAAGACGATATGACGCAATTGGCATCGATTTTAGAAGATACAAATATTCTTTTGCTGAGTGATGAAGTCTATGAACATTTGATTTTTGACGGTGCACAACACCAAAGTGCCGCACGGTTTCCGGCTTTGGCTGAACGCGCATTTATCGTTTCCTCTTTCGGCAAAACCTTTCACAACACCGGGTGGAAAATGGGCTACTGCGCAGCACCGGCCGAGTTAATGAAATTTTTCAGACAAGTGCATCAATTCAATGTATTTTGTGTGAATCATCCTGTGCAGATTGCTTTGGCAGCTTATTTAAAAAATCCGGATACCTATTTAACTTTGCCCGATTTCTATCAGCAAAAGCGCGATTTTTTTGTAAAACGAATCGAAACTTCTCGTTTCAAAATCTTGCCTTGTCAAGGAACCTATTTTCAATTGCTCGATTACAGTGCCATCACTGACGAAAAAGATACCGATTTTGCCATCCGTTTAACCAAAGAGTATAAGTTGGCTTCCATTCCGGTTTCGGTTTTTAATGAAAATCAACTCGATCAAAAACTGCTGCGATTTTGCTTTGCGAAAAAGGAAGAAACGCTGGAAAAAGCAGGAGAAATACTAAGCAAAATTTAATTTTTTTGTAACTATTCAGCTATTCAAATGAATTTCGTTTTAACCGTCACTTCGCGTGGATTTTAATAGTAATGCGACAGCTTAACTATTAAAAATTGCCTGTCTGCCACAGGCAGGTATCGAGAAGCTTGAAATTGTAGCGTTCTCGATACGTTTTATTAAAAAAAACTGTCGCATTTTTCAATAAAACACGCAAACAGAAGAACTTTATATCGTTTCTTCATTAGACTGAATAGTTACTTTTTTTTTAAACTTGTAAGGATTTTAAAAAATATTGTCTTATTTAGCACCAAATTATCAACAAATTGAGCCCCAAATTTGTATATTTATTGACCCTATTCAGTACCCTGTATCTTCCCATACATGGTCAAATTGTCAATTCCGACACTTTAAAAATCAAAGAAAACACGATTGTTTACATCGCTGAAAACTTTACCAATACGGGTTTTCACTTCAACGATGGCAAACTTCATTTCCAGGGTAATTTCATCAATGATGGCAAAATGGATTCCTTATCCTTAGGCACAACTTTTTTTGACAGCTCCACTTTAGATATACAATCCATTTCAGGAAATACGAAGAAAGTATTTTTCAACAACCTAAGAGTAAACCTGACAAGTCCGACAGCCGAAGGTGTATTAGTGCCTGATGGATACGTCATCAAAGTCAACGATTCCATTGGTTTGATAAAGGGCAATTTAAGACTTCAGGGAGAAACACAATTGGTTCAGTCACATGTAGGGTCTTCAAAAAATACCGGCGTTGGGAATATCCTGATTGACCAACAAGGCACATCTGATATTTTTAATTTTAACTATTGGTCTTCTCCTGTCAACAAAGCGGGATCATTTGCTGTTTTAGATGTTTTATTTGACGGTACGGATGCGGCCATCAATCCTTTTCATCCACAAAAAGTTGCATTGACAAGTGCTTTAAATGGTTCTCCAACAAGTCCAATCACGTTGAGCAGCTACTGGTTTTTTAAATTTAACAACAAAGCATTTGACGATCCGAACGGTTGGGAAAATGTTGTGCCAACTGTTCCGCAAAATCCGGCAATAGGCGTTACCATGAAAGGATCGGGGGCAAGCGGAGGCAGTCAGAATTATGTTTTTTCCGGCACGCCGAATGATGGCGATTTCAGTCAACCCGTCAGTCCCGACCATTTTTCTTTAATCGGCAACCCCTATCCGTCAGCACTCGATGCCAACAAATTTATCATAGACAATGTAGGCGTAATGGCTTCCGGCTCCGGATTGTTTTTTTGGGATCATTTTGGCGGAGGATCTCATGAGACCAAAAAATACGAAGGAGGGTATTCTGTCTATACTTTGGCAGGCGGGACTGCCGCTTTGGCTCATCCGAGTGTTAGCCAGACTATAGCCTCCGGCTCAAAAGTTCCTAAGCGATTCATTCCGGTGGCACAAGGATTTTTTGTTTTGGCAAATGCTTCCGGTGGGAATTTTGTATTTAACAATGCCCAAAGAGCCGGAGTGACGGAGACTTCAGGGAAATCTATCTTCACAAGAGCCAATAAGAATGAAATATCAGTCGCGCCAAAAGCAATCAATAATTCAATTCAAAATACGACTGCTGATGTCTTGCCAAAAATCAGGTTGGGACATGAAGGTGCTGAAGGATTTCACCGACAACTTTTGGTCGCCTTTGAGCCGACTACAACAGCAGGAGTAGATTTGGGTTATGATGCCGAAATGTTAGATGTTTTTAGCACTGATCTTTTTTGGTATTTAAACAACAAAGCTTTCGTGATACAAGCATTGCCGTTTTTTACGGAAATGCAGATTCCACTTGGGGTCGTATCTTCTGTAGATCAAACCCATCGATTCATGATAGATGCTTTGGAAGATTTTGTAGGTGATGTTTATCTAATTGACTTTGAAACCAGTTTAAGTCACCGACTGAATGACGGTCCCGTTGAAATTCAAGTTCCTCAAGGTCAATACGTGAACCGCTTTGTTTTGGCATTTACACAAACAACGCTTAGTACAGATGAGAATGCATTCCTGTCCAACAATTTAAGAACTTTTTATCTGAAACAATCCGGAAATATTGTGATTGAAAACAACAGCAATTTAGATATAAATAAGATTCAAATTTATAATCTAAACGGGCAAAGTTTGGTGAATGTTCAAGAAAACTTGGGTTTTCAATCAAGTGAAATTAACATTCCCTTCAGCAGTTACTCGACAGGCATTTATTTGGTGAAAATAATGTCTGAACAAGGCACAAACACATTTAAAATAGTAAAAAATTAATTAAAAATGAAAAACTTATACTTCAATAGGCAGATTTGGACTTGGTTGATGCTCTTCCAAATAATTTTCGCAACAACTTCTTTTGCACAAATGGGAATCGGAACAACCACACCCGACAATTCTTCCATGCTCGATATCCGATCTACATCAAAAGGGTTTTTGGCGCCGCGGATGACAACCGCGCAAAGAAACGCCATTATTTCCCCCGCTAACGGACTTGTGGTTTATGACACCGACTTGAGTTCACTCTATTTTTTTAACGGAACTGTTTGGTCTGCAATCGGCTCACAAGGTGGCGCAACCAGAACCAACTATGTTCTAGTCAAATCGGAAGCAGATTTTCCGACACCTGCAGCAGGTGTTATCACACTGGATTCCCAAACTTTATACGAAATAAACGGAACGGTTATCTTAAACAATTCCATCAACCTGAACGGAGCTTACGTGATTGGGGTGGACACAAACGAGGACAAACTCGTTCGTGTTGGTGGCACCATTTTTTCGGGAAACAATGGAGGTTCCATCAGAAATTTAGTTTTATCCGCACCCGGCGGACAGGTTTTTAACATAAATGCGAGTTCTGGCACAGACAAGACGCTCGTTTTTCAAAACAGCATTGTAGCCAATTCCGGTAGTGTAGGAACCTTGAGCAACTTCTTTATGATTTTCAGCAATGTTATTCAATTTTCCGGAAATACAAATGGAATTACCTACAACAACATTACCAAATGTTTACTGTCAAACCAAGGCTGGTTCCCCGACAATTCAGGTACATTTGAAAAACTTACCGGAAATTTCTTGTTGATTCAAAAAGTAGGCGGATTTGCTGAAGTTCCTGCCGGTGCTACCGGATTAGATGTTACGGGGATTAGCGGAATATCCGTTTCTGCCATGATGCAAAGTGTTGAGTATTCGGGTGCCGGAACGCGGGTAGCAGGAAACTCACCTTGGCCCGGATTCAATTTCACGAAAATTTGGCATGTGGACGGTTCGGGAATTCCGGTTGAAAAAGATGATGTGGCTTCAGGAAATATATTTTATAATGGCCCCATCGCAACCGGTTTT
>PHDQ01000135.1 GCA_002841025.1 Bacteroidetes bacterium HGW-Bacteroidetes-13
CAAAAAGTGCTTCCACGCGAAAACATACGAGCAGATTCGCTGAAAGTTCTTTTTGAAACGGCTGTGTTGCCTAAAATAAAACATTCCAAACTTGATAAAAAACAAGATCAACTGTCTTTTGACGTAGAAGACGGCGCGATTGATTATAAAAAATACGGTGGGAGAAATTTTTCAACCGGGATTTTTGCAAAACAAGCGCATTTATACCATGTTGAGGTGGAGTTTAAAGACGAACGTTATCGCGTGACGATTACAAATATTGAGAATATAGCCGGGAATGTGCAATCTGTCAATGAGCCATTCGCAGAAGCGGTCACAAAAAATGGCACAACTTTTCACCAATCCAAAATGGTAGAAAACGGATTGCAAATCATGAACACCTATTTCACGGAAAAATTTACCATCCCGCAGTATATCAAACAAAAAACGGATTGGTAAGTTGGTGTATTACAAATAAAAAAGCCGAGAATAATCCTGTGATTTATCTCGGCTTTCATTTTTTGTGTCAGTTAGTCAGGTTTTGACAATTTTAACCGGAAGCGTGAAAAAGTTTGTTTCAAACTTGGTGTCGCAATTTGGTTTTTTGTAATTCAATCTTTCTTTGATGAAGTTTTCAACAACTGCATCTTCCGTGTCAACCGACAATACCACAATTTCTCCGACAGTATTGAATGTAAATCGAACCGTTGCATAAATTTCGTTTTCACTGACTTTAAAATTCGGGTTTTCTAATAGTTTAGAAATTTCTTTTGTCAACGCTTCCGAAGATGCTCCTTTCGGCTCAGGACGATTGGCAAAAGAAAGTGTGCTTATCGCAAGGACAAGGGACAGACAAAGTGCTTTGATGGTTTTCATAATTATTTGTTTTTAAGGATTATACACTTAAAAGACGACGGCTTTTTTAAGTTGTAACACCTTAAAAAAACATTTAACTTTAATTTGACAAAGGGAAAAGGCTTCGATTGTATCTAAAAGCATAAAAACCAATTAGATAGGTGTTTTGATAAAAGAAAACTGTTAAGAAATATCACCTTATATTGTGATTTTCTCTAATTAGAAAAAAGAAATAAAACAATAATTCTAATAAAAATCAGGAAACTGAATAGGGTTGACTTCGTGCATGATGCCATAAGCTACTTCAAAAATATCTTCTTCCGACGGCTTTGAAAAGTAGTCGCCATCTGTGCCATAAGCCGGACGATGTTCTTTGGCAGTAAGTGTTTTTGGCTCGCTGTCGAGATATTGAAATCCTTTTTGGGTTTCTAAAATTTCATTTAAGATATAAGCTGAGCCTCCGCCGGGCACATCCTCGTCTACAATCAGCAGCCGGTTGGTTTTCTGCAAACTTTTTACCAAGTCGTGTCGGACATCGAGCGGTAACAAGGTTTGGACATCGATCACTTCTGCATCAATTCCAACTTGCAATAAATTTTTAGCGGCTTGTTCGACAATCCGAAGTGTAGAGCCATAAGAAACGATGGTCAAATCTTTTCCTTCTTTCATGATTTCCACTACACCGATTGGTGTTTTAAACTCACCGATATTGGCAGGAAGTTTTTCTTTTAAACGATAGCCGTTCAGGCTTTCTATGATTAAAGCGGGTTCATCACTTTCAAACAAGGTGTTGTAGAATCCTGCAGCTTGCGTCATGTTTCTCGGAACTAAAATATAAATACCTCTGAGCAGATTGATAATTCCACCCATGGGCGACCCGGCGTGCCAAATGCCTTCCAGTCGATGACCGCGGGTTCTGACAATGACAGGTGCTTTTTGTTTTCCGACCGACCGATAGTTCAATGTTGCCAAATCATCGCTCATGATTTGTAATGCATACAGCAAATAGTCTAAATATTGAATTTCAGCAATGGGTCTCAATCCCCTCAATGACAAGCCGATGCCTTGCCCGACAATCGTTGCCTCACGAATACCGGTATCGGAAACACGCAGGGTTCCATATTTTTGTTGCATGCCTTCCAAGCCTTGATTCACATCGCCAATGTTGCCACTGTCTTCTCCGAAAATCATGGCGTTTGGATATTTTTTGAACAGCAAATCAAAATTATTTCTAAGAATCACTCGGCCGTCAACATCTTCGCTGCTCTGCTCGTAAATAGGTTTTATTTCTTTTACATTCAGCGCATTAGAGCTGTGCTCACTATATAAATGTGTGCTGTATTTGGGTTGTGTTTCAGCCATTAGGTTTTGAACAAATCGTTGCAAAACTTTTTTGGAAGCCATATTTTCTCTGGCAACCAGTTGTAGTGCTTGTCTTGCAGCAACCAAAACATCTTTGCGATTTGGCTCATGAACTTCGGAAAGTTCACGCGTTATTTTTTCGATGAATGATTTTTTAGTACTTTGATTGGATAGCGTCTTGAGTATTCCAATTGCTTGACTTTGCGATTCTCTGACAGGTTTTAAAAATTCTGCCCAAACCCGATTTTTGGTTTCGCGGACATCCTTTTTGATTGCTTTTTCAATTTCTTCAATTTTTTCCTCAGTTTCGATACCTGTTTCTATAATCCATTGACGCATTTTCAGGTTGCAATCGTGTTCATTTTCCCATTGAAGTCTGTCCGTACTTTTATAACGCTCGTGCGAACCGGAGGTAGAATGTCCCTGCGGTTGGGTCAATTCTTTTACGTGTATCAAAACCGGTACATGTTCATTTCGAGATAATTCACCGGCTTTCTGATAGATATCTATCAATTCCGGATAATTCCAACCTTTGACAACAAAAATCTCATAACCATCATGGTTTTTATCTCTTTCAAATCCAGACAACACTTCCGAAATACTTTCTTTGGTGGTTTGATAGCGGTTGTGTACGGAAATTCCGTAATCGTCATCCCAGACGCTGACAACCATCGGAACTTGCAGTACGCCGGCGGCATTGATGGTTTCAAAAAATATGCCTTCGCTGGTACTTGCGTTTCCGATGGTACCCCAGGCAACTTCATTGCCTTTTTCAGAAAATTTTGCTGAATTGGGAATGTTTAAATTTCTGTATATTTTTGAGGCCTGTGCCAACCCAAGAAGTCTCGGCATTTGCGCTGCGGTAGGTGAAATGTCACCGCTTGAATTTTTTTGTTGGGTTAAATCTCGCCAACTTCTGTCGGTTTCGATGCTTTGGGTGATGAAGTGACCCCCCATTTGTCTTCCGCCTGACATGGGATCTTTTTCAACATCCGGAAATGCGTAGAGTCCTGCGAAAAATTGTGAAATCGTAAGCTCGCCAATCGCCATCATAAAGGTCTGATCGCGGTAATATCCGGATCTAAAATCACCGTCTTTAAAAGCATGTGCCATGGCCAATTGCGGCACTTCTTTTCCATCGCCAAATATGCCGAATTTTGCCTTTCCGCTCAAAACTTCTCTGCGACCCAACAAGCTGCATTCACGACTGGTTACGGCGGTCTTGTAGTCTTTTAGAACTTGCAGTTTGAAATCTTCAAAAGTTAATTCCGGGGATTTGACTACCTTTTCTTTCATCCATCGAGTTTTCGTTCTCCACAAATGTAGATAAAAGATTTATATTCCACAACTTCATAGCATTGATAAAATTGAAATATTTTCATTTAAAAACAGTATTTTGTGATATAATTATGAATAACGTAAATTTATACAGTGTAAATTAATAATATGTTAATCTATAAAATAATTAATTCCTAATTACAAATTTTCGTTTTTTTGTGAAAATAGAATTCCAAATCGTATCAACCTGTGTTCGGTTAATCCAAAATGTGTCAGTCCAGAAGATATGGGCGTATCGAAAACCGGTAGTTTGGATTTTCAGCTTTTTCAATTCTTGAGATTCTTAAATCTCTTAACGCTCATCAATTATTTATGTTTTAGAATATCTTTAAATCATTATTTTTACGAAATGAATAAACTCAATCGTGTTTACTTTATCATAGGTGTTTCTGCTGTCGGGAAGACCACAGTAGGGAAATTGCTTTCACAATCGTTGAACATCCCTTTTTTTGATGCAGATGATTTTCATCTGCAAAGCAGCAAGCAAAAAATGGCGGACGGAATTCCACTCACAGATGACGACCGTCGAGATTGGTTGCTCATAATGAATAAGTTGGCAATCGATCAGTCGACTAAAAACGGTTGTGTTATCGCGTGTTCTGCACTTAAAAAATCGTATCGAGTCATGCTTCAGCAGCATATAAAATCACCTGTAAAGTGGATTTTTTTAGACGGCGAGTTTGAATTGTTGAAGCAAAGATTGTCAGAAAGAAAAAATCACTTCATGCCGATTTCGCTCTTGCAATCGCAATTTGATACCCTCGAAATACCCGATGATGCCTTTCGCGTTACAGTCGATTTGAGCCCGGAACAAATCAACATTCAAATCCTTGATGAACTCAGCAAATCTGAAATTGGACTTTTTGGTCTGGGTGTGATGGGTAAAAGTCTGTCGAGAAATATTGCGTCAAAAGGGTTTAGACTTTCTATTTTTAATCGGTTTGTAGCCGGAAAAGAGGAAAATATTGCCGTTAAATTTCAAAAAGAATTTTCGGAATTATCCAATGTCAAGCCTTTTGAAGATTTAGATAAATTTGTCAAATCCTTGCAACACCCGAGGAAAATATTTCTGATGATTCAGGCCGGAAAAACGGTTGACAAGGTTTTAGAACAGTTTTTACCTTATTTAGAGCCGGGTGATGTCATCATGGATGGTGGCAATTCACATTATCTCGATACAGAAAAAAGGATTAAATTTTTAAACGAAAATGGGATTCGTTTTTTAGGCGTTGGTGTTTCCGGCGGAGAAGACGGTGCCTTGATCGGCCCTGCAATCATGCCGGGCGGAAATTGGGAAGCGTATGATTCGGTGGGTTGCATCTTGGAAAGTATCGCCGCCAAAGATTCGCGAAATAAGGCTTGCTGTGAATTTGTAGGCAAGGGTGGAAGTGGCCATTTTGTGAAAATGGTTCACAACGGTATCGAATATGCAGAAATGCAATTACTCGCCGAAGTCTATCATGTTTTCAAATATGGATTGGGACTTTCAAACGATGCAATCGCTAAAATGTTGAGCAATTGGCGAAGTACAGAAGCCGATAGTTATCTGTTGGAAATAACCATTGATATTTTACAGCGCAAAGAAAATGGTGTTTTTCTTTTAGATAAAGTTTTAGACAAAGCCGGTAACAAAGGAACGGGCAATTGGACAACGGTTGCCGCAAGTGAGTTGGGCGTGCCGATTTCTGTGCTGACGGCAGCACTTTTTGCCCGATACATTTCTGCATTTAAAGAAATGAGAGTAGAAGCATCAAAGGTTTTGTCAGCCGATAGAAAAGTAAATTTTATGCTCGATTCTGAAACCATCAGAAAGGCTTATCAATTGGCTCGATGGGTCAATCATCACCAAGGAATTCACCTGCTTAGCGAGGCTTCACAGACGTATCAATGGGATTTGAACTTGAGCGAAATAGCTCGTATTTGGACGAATGGCTGCATCATCAGATCGACATTGATGGAGAAACTATGTGATTATTTGAAAGCTGACAGCCAACTTTTAAGGAATCAAAATGTCGTCAAAATTGTCAAACAATCCAAAGACAGTTTGAAAGAATTGGTCAGCAATGCAATTCAAAATGACCTGCCTATTTTTTGCTTTTCGGAAGCAATCAACTATCTGAATGCGTATGCACAAAAAGACTCGTCGGCAGATTTGATTCAGGCGCAACGAGATTATTTTGGCGCGCATCTCTATCAACGAAAAAATGACAGTTCGGGTAAACAATACCATTCTGATTGGAATCCAAATCAAAATTCATGACAACTTCAAAAGTGCTTTGTTGATGTTTTTTACAAGTTGTGGCCCTTCATAGATAAATCCGGTGTAGAGCTGAATCAAATCGGCACCGGCAGCTAATTTTTCCAAGGCATCTTCGGGCGAATGAATACCACCTACGCCGATAATTGGGAAAGCTTTTCCGCTTTTTTCTGCTAAAAACCGAATGACTTCGGTTGCTCTTTTTGCCAAGGGTTTGCCGCTCAATCCACCGGTTTCTATTTTCATATCCGATTGTAATCCATCCCGTGAAATTGTGGTGTTGGTGGCAATCACACCTGCTATTTGAGTCGTTTTCACAATATCGATGATGTCTAAAAGTTGTGCGTCGGTCAGATCGGGCGCAATTTTCAGGAGAATGGGTTTCGGTTTGGTGTGTTTGTGGTTGTGCTGTTGCAGCGTGTCGAGCAGTTTGGTCAGCGGTTCTTTTTCCTGAAGTTCACGCAGGTTGGGCGTGTTGGGCGAACTCACGTTTACCACAAAATAATCGACGTAATCAAACAAGTTTTCAAAACAATAAACATAATCTCCTACCGCATTTTCGTTGGGTGTAATTTTGTTTTTGCCGATGTTTCCACCAATCAAGACATTTTTGTTTTTTTTCAATCTTTCCACCGCTTCCAAAAC
>PHDQ01000136.1 GCA_002841025.1 Bacteroidetes bacterium HGW-Bacteroidetes-13
ACTTATCGAGAACTCTACAATTTCAAGCTTCTCGATACCTGCCTGTGGCAGACAGGCAGTTTTTAATAGTAAAGCTGTCGCATTACTATTAAAAACCACGCGAAGTGAAGGTTAACACGAAATTCATTTGAATAGCTGAATAGTTACCTGTATTTTTGTCATTTGCTTGACAAACTAAAATCTTAAAACTTAAAACTCAGAAGTCCACGCCACTTTATCACCGGGTTTTAACTGCCATTTTTCGCTTAGTCCGGCGTTGATTTCCAAAACAAATTGTATCGGCTTTTCAGATGGGAGTGAAGTTTCATCCAAAGGCTTGGCGTTTTTCTGAATGTTGACAATTTGACGATTTTCGTCTATGAAAATAATGTCCAAAGGAATCAGCGTGTTTTTCATGTAAAAAGAATGCATGCTCGGTTCCGGAAAAACAAACAACATTCCTTGATTGGCTTCCATACTTTCGCGATACATCAATCCGGTTTGCACTTCGTAATCGTCATCCGAAATTTCAATAGCTAACTGCTGAATCGTGTCTTTAGAAACCGCGTCTATCAACCACAAATTACCATCTTGCTCGAAAGTGATGGGTTTGGTTTTGATGCTTTCCGAACGGTTTTTATCCTTGCAGGATACCATCAAAAAAACAATCAAAAGTATGGCAATAAATCGATTCAAAGCTAAGCGGTTTAGGGTTTTGAAGATCTAAAAAGCAAATAAAAACCCAATAAAATAAACGGGATACTCAGCCATTGACCGGTCGAAAAAACACCCAAAGTTGTCTCAAATCCACCTTGACTTTCTTTGACAAATTCGACCAAAAACCGAACAGACCAAAGCAGGACAAAAAACAATCCGAGTAGATATCCTTGTTGGTTTCTTTTCTCGGTTTTCCAATAGGTGTAATACAAGATGATAAACACAAAAATATATCCGAATGCTTCATACAACTGTGCCGGATGACGCGGATAGGATTCTCCTAAATTTTTAAAAACTACGCCCAGAGGAAAACTTTCGGCAACCGGACGGCCTACAATTTCAGAATTAAAAAAATTACCCAGTCTGACAAAAATAGCACCCGATGCAACCGTGATTACCACGCGATCAAGTACCCATAGCAAGGGTTTGTGAATCACTTTTTTACTGTAGATATACATGGCTACAATCATTCCGATAGCGGCTCCATGACTTGCTAAGCCGGTGTATCCGGTTAACCTGAACGGGTTGAACTTCACGGGAAGAAGTATGCCGAGTGGGTCGTTGAGAAATTCTTCGGGTTCGTAAAACAAAAAATGACCCAAGCGTGCACCTATTAAGGTAGCTACAACGGCATAAATAAAAATAGAATCTAATTTTTCTAACGATATTTTCTCGAATAGAAATATTTTTTTCATCAGATACCATCCGAGTGTGAAAGCAACAACAAACATAAGGCTGTAAAAACGGATGGTAAAAAAACCAAGTGGAATTCCTTCACTCGGACTCCAATAAATACTCATTGAGTTCATATAAATTAAATTTGGCGGGATAAAAGTAACAAATTAAGTTGGTTTAAAGCATGTTTTCGAGAAGGATGTCCAAATGGACAATAGACAATTGGCAATGGGTAAAAGTAAAAAGATTTCCTTTCCCTGAGCGTAGCCGAAGGCAACTAAAAACTCAAAACTCAAAACTGATATGAATAACTCATTTGTATTTTTTCACGCCGGCACTGATGAGTACTTTTAAATTATTTTCGGGTGGCGGAATCGGGCAAGAATATTTTTCGTTGTAGGCACAATAAGGATTGTAAGCCTTGTTAAAATCGAGAATAACTTTGTCACCAACGGGATTCGAAACATCCAAATATCTTCCACCTCCGTAGGTTTCTATACCATTGGTCAGATCAGTAAATGGGATGAACAGTGTGTTTTTCTCTTCGACTGTGGCTTGAAAATCTATGTTTTGATAAATATTCAACTTACATTTTTTCCCTTGAAGTGTAAATTCAGCATAGCCGTATTTGACGTAAACCGGTTTCCGTCCTGTAGTGGTTTTCATCAAAAAGGGAGATTCCGTAGGCGTTCTGACAAACTTAGCTTCAATATAATAAGCTGCATCGATAGGAAAATACTTCAAGCCTTTAAAACCGTATAAATCTTCTGGCTTGAGCGGTGTTTTATCTCTTTTAAAAAAATCTTTATTGGTTTCTTTACGGTGTTTTTCGTTTTCTGAAACAAAATCTTTGGGCTGTGCGATTGTCCATTGAAAACCTAGAAAAAGCAACATGAATAGGCTATTTTTCATTTTAAATCTTTTTACAAAAATACAACCCTTTTTTTTAATGAAAAATCATGCCAAAACAAATGATGTCCGTTTTTATCCCCGTGAATATTCCGTAAGTTTGGCAGCTAAATTTTCTACATGTACCGGGCCGTCATCACAAGTTACACGAGTTCTTTCAGAGGTTTGTCCAAAGATGTTTGGTATTTGGCACTTGTTACCTTGGTCAATCGAGCCGGCACCATGGTTTTGCCATTCTTGACAAAATATCTCAAAGAAGATTTAACCTTTACTTACAGTCAGGTCGGTTGGGTGATGGTAGCCTTCGGTTTGGGTTCGCTCATTGGATCGTATTTAGGCGGAAAATTGACCGACTTGTTTGGTTTTTATAAAGTAATGGTTGGCAGTTTGTTGATATCCGGTTTTATGTTTTTCGGGTTGCAGCAAATCACAACTTTCTGGGGTTTCTGCTTGGGAATTTTATTGTTGATGAGTGTGGCAGATATGTTTCGTCCTGCCATGTTCGTTTCTCTGAAGGCGTACAGCAAACCCGAAAACCAAACACGCTCACTTACACTCGTCCGATTGGCTATCAACCTCGGTTTTTCTTTGGGCCCGGCTTTGGGAGGCATCATCATCGTTTCGGTCGGCTATGCCGGATTATTTTGGATAGACGGCGCTACCTGCATTCTTTCTATTTTGATGTTTGTCATGTTGGTTAAAGAAAAGAATAATACAGAAACCGTCATCGAAAAAAGAACGGCAAAACAACTTTCTATTTACAAAACCGACAGACCCTATTTCATTTTTCTAACGGTCAGTTTCTTGATGGGTGTCGTGTTTTTTCAACTGTTCACCACCATGCCACTCTACCACCACGATGTACACAGTTTATCAGAATGGCAAACCGGCTTGTTGCTTTCACTCAATGGATTACTTATTTTTCTGTTGGAAATGCCCTTGGTTCATCAACTCGAAAAACAAAAAATATCACAGATAAAAATCATCATGTGGAGTTTGTGTTTTTATGGGCTGAGTTACGCAGTCTTGTTGTTTACAAATTTAGATTTCATCTTAGTCGTTTCAGTATTTGCCATCAGCTTTGGTGAGATGTTGGGCTTTCCTTACACCAATGCGTTTGCGATGAAGCGGGCAAAGTCAGGGATGGAAGGTAAATATCTGGCACTTTATACCATGTCGTTTTCGTTTGCGCATATTCTCAGTGCAAAAATAGGAATGAGCGTGGTCGAAAAATACGGTTATACCACAAATTGGGTCTTGATGATTTTGTTGAGTATCTTAGCCATCGGATTAACCGCTTTGTTGAGTAAAAAATTAGCATTAGAGAATTCAAATCAAGTTCAGGCATAAAAATAGCATCATAAAAATATACGATAATTACACCTCACAGTCCCGAAGTTTGGGGATTGGAAACAAGATAAAAAACAGCAACCATGAAGAAAACAATCATCTTACTATCCGTACTGACATTGCTCATCGGATGTAAAAATCAAGAACAAAAACCAAGTCTTGAAAAAAACACCGCAGAGAGAATTGTCCCAAAATTGGCGAAAAATCGGTACAATGTGGCGTTTCTTATCATGGATGGCACATTTAACACAGAATTTACGGCTCCTTTCGATATCTTTCAACACACCCAATATCGAGCTGGTATCAAATCGATGAATGTGTTTACCGTTGCCAATACCCTCAAGCCCGTCACAACCTTTGAAGGTGTTCGGATATTGCCAGATTATGACTACACCGAAGATGACTTACCTCCTATCGACATCTTGGTGGTGCCAAGTGCCGAACATCATCTCGATTCGGATTTGGAAGATACAACACTGATTAATTTTGTTCGAAAAATTTCCGAAAAAGCTTTGTTTGTTACTTCTCATTGTGACGGTGCATTTGTTTTGGCAAAGTCCGGAATTTTGGATGGGCGTGTTTCCACCACCTTTCCTTCAGACATCGACAAATACAAAACGATGTTTCCGAATTTGGATGTTCGCGAAGATGTGATATTTGTACACGACGGAAAATTCATCACTTCGGCAGGCGGTGCACGTTCTTTTGATGCGGCTTTGTACTTGTGCGAATATCTCTACGGTGCGGAAATAGCTCGAAGTTTGTCGGGCGGTTTGGTCATTGATTGGGATTTGTCAAAAGTGCCACATACAGTCATCAAGCCGTGACGGCCTGCAAAAGATTGACACATTCGACGGCCTCTTTTACATCATGAACTCGCAATAATTTCGCACCTTTGTAAAGCGCAAGTGCCTGCAAAGCCGTTGTGCCGTTTAGGCTTGCGTCCGGGGTGATTTTAAGCAATTTATAAATCATCGACTTTCGGGAAAGTCCTACCAAAATAGGAAGATTGTTTGCTTTCAGAAGTTCCAATTCGTTGAGCAAGGCATAATTTTGATGCAAATTTTTGGAAAATCCAAAACCCGGATCGAGGATGATGTCAGAATGACCCAATAACCTCAGTTGATACACTTTTTCGGCAAAATACAAATTGATTTCTTGGGTTAAATTTGTGTAATCATACGGCAAATGCATACTTTCCAAATTTCCTTTGAGATGCATCAAAATGTAGGGAACTTTTAGTTTTGAAACCGTTTCGAACATCAGATTGTCAAACTGACCGCCCGATATATCGTTGATGATGGCAGCACCTGCATTTATACTCTCCTGCGCAATTTCATGCCGAAATGTATCGACTGAAAGTAAAATTTCAGGGAATTTCTTCAAGACAAGTTCAATCACCGGCATCAATCTTTTTCGTTCTTCCTCTAAGGTTACAAAAGCAGCATTTGGTCGAGAAGAATAAGCACCCAAATCAATGAAATCAGCACCTTCACGAAGCATTTTTTCAATCTGTTGAAGTATGGATTGCTCGTCTTTATAGAGACCTCCATCAAAAAACGAATCGGGTGTGAGATTGAGTATTCCCATGACTTTGGGAATACTTAAATCGATGAGTCTGCCATTGCAATTGATAGTCAAAATATGGTTGTTATTCGTTATCGATGTTTTTTTCTGCCCGTTGCAATATGTTTTCGGGAAGAGATTTTGTGGCTTTGGCACCCATTTGCTTTAGTTTTTCGACTTTACCGATTAAATTACCTTTACCGTCAACCAACTTGCTCATCGCGTTGCCGTATTCGGTTTTGGCTTCTTCCATTTTTTTACCAACTTTAAGTAAATCGCTGATAAATCCTTCAAATTTGTCATACAATGCGCCTGCTTGTCGCGCAATTTCGTAAGCGTTTTCTTGCTGCTTTTGGTTGGTCCACATGCTGTCAATCGTTTTGAGCGAAACCAACAAAGTCGTGGGAGTGACAATCACAATTCTTTTTTCAAAAGCTTTGCTGTAAAGTGACGAATCTTTGTTTAACGCAATCGCGAAAGCAGATTCAATCGGGATGAAAAGCAACACAAAATCGGGACTTTCCATTTGATACAAATCTTGGTAATTTTTACTGCTCAATTGATCCACATGCCGGTTGATGGAAACAATGTGCTCTTTCAGATGTTGCGATTTGGCATTTTCGTCTTCTTCATTCATGTATCTTTCGTAAGCCGTCAAAGTCACTTTCGAATCGACTATCATTTTCTTCCCGTCAGGCAAATTGATGACCACATCGGGCAAAACGCGGTTGCCTTCATCCGTGATGAAACTCTGCTGCACAAAATATTCTCTGTCTTTTTGCAATCCGGATTTTTCCAACACCCGTTCCAAAATCAACTCGCCCCAATTGCCTTGCATTTTGCTGTCGCCTTTCAGTGCTTTGGTCAGGTTGAGCGTCTCTTTGGTGATTTGTTCATTGAGTTCTTTTAACCCAAAAATTTGTTGACGCAAAGCGGCGTGATAGTCAATACTTTCCTTGTGCGTATCTTCTACCCGTTTCTCAAAAGTCTTAATCTTTTCTTGCAACGGATTGAGAATATTAATCAGATTTTCTTTGTTTTGAAGGGTGAATTTGGCCGATTTTTCATCCAAAATCCGGTTGGCTAAATTTTCAAATTCTTTGGTGAATTTCTCCTGAAGCTTGTTAACTTCCTCTTTTTGTTCGCTATGTTTTTGCTCCAAAAATTGGAGTGCGCTGTTTTTTTGAGTCAATTCGACCAAAAGTTGTTCCTTCTCATTTCGAAGTAAAT
>PHDQ01000137.1 GCA_002841025.1 Bacteroidetes bacterium HGW-Bacteroidetes-13
GCTTCCGAAAAAATTGAGTCTTTCTTGTTGGACACACTCGGTTTGGAAACATCAATCGTTGATGATGAGGAAAATTTTGACAATCTGCACACTTTCAATCTAAGTTTTCCTAAACTGCATGCCGCAGAAAATTATCCTTTAGAAAAAAGCCGAGATAATTTCTATTTCAGCAAGTTAGATTCGACCGCCGTGGTTTTGGGCACCACAAATTTTGTCAAAGAAAAAGACAGCATCAACACCGAAAGACCCAATTTTATAAGTGTCCCATTCGGAGAAGGAAAAATATATTTACTGACTTTTCCCGAAGCGTTTACCAACTTCTTTTTGTTGAAAGATAACAACAAAAACTATACAGCCGGCGCGATTTCTTATGTCGATTTCGCGAAGTCCGTCATTTTTGACAACTATCACAAGAACGGAAAAATATATTATAATTCACCCTTGCATGTCGTACTCGAAAATTTTTCTCTGCGTTGGGCATATTATCTGATGTTGACTGGCGTTTTATTATATGTAATTTTTCAGGGAAAAAGAAAGCAACGTGCAATTCCGATATTTGAATCTACTAAAAATCAAAGCATTGCATTTATCCGAACCATTGCTTACCAATTTTTCACTGAAAAAAATCATCGGGAAATAGCCAAACTCAAAGCTGTTCATTTTTTAAAATTTGTCCGTGAGCAATTGTTGATAGATCTCGCTTATCATCAGAAAGGATTTGCCGAAATACTTTCTCAAAAAACAAATTTTCCGATCGAAAAAGTTCAAAAACTCATAGATTTGATTTCGCGTGCAGAAAAAAACGAAGCCATCAGCTCGGAAGACTTAATAACATTTGATCAATACATTCATACCTTAAAAAATACATCCTTATGACCTCGGAAGAAAATACTTTTGAAAACCGCATCGATTTGTCAGAACTTCAAGAAAGCGTCGGCAACATCAAATCAGAAATAGCAAAAATCATCATCGGTCAGGAAGAAATGGTTGAATTGCTGATAGTTGCCTTGCTCGCCAACGGTCACGTCTTGATAGAAGGCGTTCCGGGCGTTGCCAAAACCATCACGGCCAAGCTGTTTGCCAAAACTTTGGATACTGAATTTAGTCGCATTCAGTTCACGCCGGATTTGATGCCTTCAGATGTGTTGGGAACTGCCATTTTCAATCAGAAAAGCAACGAATTTGAATTGAAAAAAGGACCAGTTTTTTCAAACATTATTTTAATTGACGAAATCAATCGGGCACCCGCAAAAACACAATCTGCCTTGTTTGAAATCATGGAAGAGCGTCAAGTTACCATCGACGGTCAAACCGTTTCTTTAGAAGATCCGTTTATGGTTTTGGCCACCCAAAATCCGATTGATCAAGAAGGCACTTATGCTTTGCCAGAAGCACAATTAGACCGTTTTTTATTCAAAATAAATGTGACCTATCCCGGGTTTGAAAATGAAGTAGATATTTTGAAAACGCATCATCTCCGAAAAGCCGAAAAAGCATTGAGTTTGATAAACAAAGTTTTAGACAGCCCTCAATTGAACGTTTTTAAAACCCTGATTCACGATATTCGAATCGAAGAAAACATCTTCAAATACATTGCCGAATTAGTCACCAAAACCCGCAACCATCCTTATCTTTATTTAGGAGCCTCCCCGCGTGCTTCGTTGGCAATTATGAATACCTCCAAAGTTTTTGCCGCTATCGAGGGGCGCGATTTTGTGATTCCGGAAGATGTCAAGAAAGCATTGGTGCCGGTGCTCCAACATCGAATTGTCTTGACACCCGAACGCGAAATGGAAGGTTTTACCGCCGCTCAGGTGGTAGATTTGATTGTAAAATCGGTGGAAGTACCCAGATAAAATGACTTTCTCAGAACGCAAATCATTTTTGGACGAAAAAGCTGATTTCTATAACAATCCGACTTTTATAGAAAGTGATCCTATCCAAATTCTGCATCTTTTCGAGCGGAAAGAAGACATCGAAATTGCCGCTTTTTTGACAGCCACCATCGCTTGGGGAAACCGAAAAAGCATCATCAACAATGCCCGAAAAATGATGGATTTGCTGGAAAATGCACCTTTTGATTTTGTGATGAATCATCAAGATAAAGATCTCAGACTTGTTGAAAATTTTGTTCATCGCACCTTCAACGGTCAAGATTTTGTTTGCTTTATACAAAATTTGCAATACGTTTATCAAAACCACGGCGGATTGGAAGCGGTCTTCAAAAAGTTCGCCGACAAGGAAACGCTTCAATCGGGTATTCATCAATTTAAAAAAGTATTTTTTGAAAAAAACAACGAATTAATCCGAACTAAAAAACACGTTTCCGATCCGATGAACGGTTCGGCAGCGAAGCGAATCAATATGTTTTTGCGATGGATGGTCAGAAACGACCGAAAAGGTGTTGATTTGGGTATGTGGAAAAGTCTGTCACCGGCTCAACTTTCGTGTCCGTTGGATGTTCATTCCGGCAATGTCGCCCGAAAATTAGGACTCTTAACCCGAAAGCAAAATGATGCGAAAGCGGTGACCGAATTAGACCGCATGTTGAGAAAAATGGACGCATCAGATCCCGTCAAATATGATTTCGCATTGTTTGGATTAGGGGTTTTTGAAAGATTTTAATTTGCGACCGAAGAAGTCACAAAAAACACTGATGGTAATGACAAAACATCCGACAAATCCCGGGTGTCCTTTGTGCAAATCTTTGTGACTCTTTGTGGTTAACTTATTCTCACATCCATTTTAAAAAGTAAATTTTCGCATCTTGCATTCCCGCTTCCTTTCTGACAATTCAGAAGAATGTTTTTGCCTTAAAATATTTATTTTCAGTAAATAATCGAATTGTATCAAAAAATAATTACCTTTACCGAAGTTTAATTCTTATTTATTATTATGAACATTTTTGTAGGGAGTTTACCTTATCGCTTAAAGGAAGCCCAATTAAGTCAGTACTTCGAGGAGTACGGTGCGGTTGAATCCGTAAAAATCATTACCGATCGCGAAACCGGAAGAAGCAAAGGATTTGGATTTGTTGTTATGGAAAATGACGATGAAGCTACCGCTGCTATCGAAGGTTTGAATGGTGCTGAACTTGATGGCAGAGCTATTGTTGTTAACAAAGCTGAACCCAGAAAAGAACAAGGAAGCCGTCCAAGTTTCGGTGGTCAAAGAAGAGAGCGCAGAGATTATTAATTATATATCTGTCCGAAGATCTTATACCCCGCCATGTGCGGGGTTTTTATTTTATTAGTAATTCCGAGTTATCTGCTCTAATAATTTGTTTTCGTCTCCTCTAATTTCAAACACCACCGATTTTTTATCAAAATCAAAACGGAGTACACCAAAATTGACCACATTATAAACTTCTCCAATCCGATACGGATTTTCTTCGCCGGAATAGTTTTTATAGACATGCGTCAATCCGCTTGAAGTAAAATCGACCAACGAATATGGTAAATCCTTCACTTTTTTTTCAGAAAATTCAGCAATATGTCGATCGCCGGAAAGGATGATTGCGTTCTTGGCTTTCGATTTGACAATTACATTTTCCAACTTGGTAACCTCATTCGGAAAATTGCCCCACATCTCGAAGCCGTGTTTGTTGGATAGGAATTGAACACTTGAAATCAAGATGTTAAAATCCGCATCCGAGGTATTTAGCTCATTTTCGAGCCATTGCCATTGTTCTTCTCCCAAAACAGTTTTTGTCGTGTCGGAAGTAGGTTCGTATCTTCTGTTTTTAATCGGACTTTTTTCAAGTGATGAACGAAAATAGCGCGTGTCTAAAACCAAAACTTTGATTTTCCCTTTGGGTGTTGTGAAATCAACCGCGTGATAAACTCCTTCTCTACTTCTGCGGGTGTCATCTTTTGGAACATCCATAAAATCGAGAAACAACTGCTCGCTTTCTTTTTTGTATTTCCATTCAACACCGCCGTCATTCAATCCGTAGTCATGATCATCCCAAGTACCGATAACTTTGGTTTTTTGCATTACTTCTTGATAACCAAGATTTTGTTTTTGAAGGTTGTACATTTTCTGCAATTTGTCCATGTCTCCGGTGTCTGCATAAATGTTGTCACCACCCCAAATCCATACATCGGGTTTGTTGAGCAGAATATCATCCCACAGTTTATTTTCCAAATCGACTTTGTTACACGACCCGAATGTTAAAATAAAATCACCAATTTGTGGATTTTCGAGATTTGAAACAGCCTGATGAGAAGTTGGAATATCAGCTTGGGCATTGCTGTAAATTGAAAAAACCATCAACAACAGAAAAAAAAGTGCTTTTTTCATACCTATGTATTTTAAAAATCAAAAATACGAAACATCTCTTTAAGCTATCATTATTAAATTCGTATTTTTGGGCACATGAAAAATACAGATCTCAGCATTTTAGAAGCACTGCTCAAAACACCTAAGAAAATCGTCATTACCTCTCATTACAATCCCGACGGGGATGCGGTAGGGAGTTCGTTGGCACTTTATCATTTTCTGAAAAAACTCAATCACCATGTCGAGGTGGTTTTGCCCAATGAGCTGCCTGATTTTTTAAGTTGGTTGCCCGGCAAAAAAGACATTGTTTTGGGTACTCAGTCTGAGGAAAAAGCGAAAAAACTGATTGCGGAGGCGGAAATTTTGTTTTCGTTGGATTACAATACCGTCAAAAGAACAGAAAACTTGAGTGATTTGATTGACCAATCACAAGCTTTCAAAGTGTTGATTGACCACCACCGCGAGCCAGAAGATTTTGCAGATTGCGTGTATTGGGACATTGAAGCATCCGCAACTTGCGAATTGATTTATCGATTTATTCAAGAATTTGATGCAGAAGCATTGATAGACAAAGACATCGCAACTTGTATTTATTTGGGCATCATGACCGATACAGGGTCTTTTAAATTCGCTTCCACTTCAGCAGAAACGCATCGCATAGCTGCGATATTGATAGAAAAAGGAATCGAAGCTGCTGACATTCAATCGAAAGTGTTTGATACCCAAACTTATGACCGTATGCAACTTTTGGGCAAAGCACTGAGCAACATGAAGATAATCCCAGATTTGCATACTGCATACACCTTTCTTACCTTAGAAGAACTCAAATCGCACAACTTCAAAAAAGGCGATACCGAAGGATTTGTCAATTATACCTTGGCATTGGACGGCGTGTTTTTTGGTGTAATTTTTATCGAAAACCAACATGAGCCTTATATTAAAATTTCGTTTCGTTCGAAAGGAGATTTTGATGTGAACACCTTTGCAAGACAATATTTTTCAGGTGGCGGTCATAAAAATGCCTCTGGAGGGAAAAGCGTGATGAATATGGAAGAAACCATCGCGTATTTCATAAAATCTTTAAACGAATATCACAAACAATTGATGCCCGATGAAAAATAAATTTTCACACTTGATTGTGCTACTTTTATTTTTTTCTTGCCATTCACCCGAAGCAAGACGGCCGGTAACTGTTTCATCCGGATCCAGAATATTGGAATCTGCCAAAACCAGCAAAATGATTTATGAAGAAGATGCCGCTGATATCAAGGCGTATCTATCACGATTGGATTCAATTAAAATATACAGCTCCAATTCAGGGTTTTGGTATTATTATGACAGCCGAGACAGTACTTATTCGGAAACCCCAAAACCGGGAGATTTAACCCAGCTGACCTACCAAATAGAAGATTTAAGAAACGAAATCATCTATGATTCTCTTTCATTGGGTTTAATTCAATACACCGTTGACAAAGAAGTGCTTTTCAAAGGACTGCGTGAAGGCATCAAATTGATGTATCCCGGACAGCGGGTTACCTTTCTTTTTCCCTCAGAATTGGCATACAGTTATACCGGAGATAAAAACTTAATTGGAACCAACGAGCCTTTGGTCTGCAAAGTTCATCTGTACTCCATAGAGAAAGACAGTATCCCATGAAATTTTCATATTATCAATTACAATTGAATATATTTCAATAAATTCGCATCCTGATTTTAACATTCAATCCATAAATACTTCACTAAGAAAAAATAATCCCATGAAAAAAACCATTCTATTTCTATTTTCGTTCTTGCTCATCGTTTCATGTAAAACAAAATATCCTGAGCTGGCTGATGGATTGTATGCAGACATCCAAACCAATAGAGGTGATGTTTTAGTCAAACTGACGTATGATATTTCACCGGTAACTGTTGCCAATTTCGTATCGTTGGCAGAAGGCACAAACACGATGGTGGCCGACTCGTTCAAAGGTAAAAAATTCTATGATGGGCTCAAATTTCACCGCGTCGTGAAAGACTTTATGATACAAGGCGGTGACCCAACCGCAACCGGAGCTGGCGGTCCCGGCTATAAGTTTGGCGATGAGTTCAAT
>PHDQ01000138.1 GCA_002841025.1 Bacteroidetes bacterium HGW-Bacteroidetes-13
TCCAAAGAAGCCATCGACGAAGCGCGAAACGAAATCACCAAAAGTTTTGGCAAGCAGTATGCGCATAGCCGAAACTTCAACACCAAAACCAAAGGCGCTCAAGAAGCCCATGAAGCCATTCGCCCAACCGACATTTCGAGAAGCCGGATAAACATGGATGCCGACATGAGCAGGCTTTACGAACTGATATGGAAAAGGACGATTGCCTCGCAGATGGCCGATGCAGAATTGGAACGAACCTTGGTGAAAATCAGTTCAAACAAATCGGACGAAATTTTTTCAGCAACCGGCGAAGTCATTGTATTTGATGGGTTTCTGAAAGTCTATTTGGAGAGTACGGACGATGAAAAAGAAAACGACACAGACGAAACACAAGAAGGCTTGTTACCCAATTTAACTGTTGGTGAATCGCTTTCAAATCAGAACATTACAGCAACCCAGCGATTTTCAAGACCGCCTTCGAGATACACAGAAGCTTCCTTGGTCAAAAAACTCGAAGAACTCGGCATCGGACGACCTTCCACCTACGCACCGACCATTTCTACCATTCAAAACAGAACATACGTAGAAAAAGGGATTGATGAAGGCGCAGAAAGAGTCTATCAACAACTAATTTTGAAGGCAGATAAAATTGCGGATAAAAAACTCAAAGAAACGACCGGTTCGAGCAAGGGAAAATTAGTTCCAACCGATATCGGATATATCGTCAACGACTTTTTGATTCAGCATTTTACGGACATTGTCGATTACAACTTCACGGCAAAAGTGGAGGAAGATTTTGATGAAATTGCCTCCGGAAATCAGGAATGGACAACCATGATGGGCACTTTTTATAATGCATTTCACCCGAAAGTATTGGATGTAGAGAAAAATGCGGAAAGAGAATCAGGCGAAAGAATTTTGGGTGAAGATCCTGTCTCGGGAAAACAAATCAGTGTTCGCTTGGGCAAATTCGGTCCGATGGCACAAATTGGCAGCATAGACGATGAAGAAAAGAAATTTGCCAGTTTGAAACCCGACCAAAACATTGGCACACTCACCATCGAAGAAGCGTTGGATTTGTTCAAATTACCGCGTACGATTGGCAGTTATAAAGACCATGAATTGGTCGTCAACATCGGTCGATTTGGGCCTTATGTGAAATTCGATAAAACTTTCGTTTCCATACCGAAGGAAATAGATCCACTCGAGATTACCATCCCAGAAGCCATCGAACTTATCGATCAAAAAATAGCGGAAAATGCTCCCGTGGCGACTTATCAATCAAAACCCGTACAAAAAGGCAAAGGAAGATTTGGACCTTATCTCAAATGGGACAATATTTTCATCAATGTCAATAAAAAATATGACTTTGACAAGTTGTCGCAAACAGATATTGAAGAACTCATCGAAGAAAAAATCCAAAAAAACAAGGATAAAATCATTCAAGAGTGGAAAGAAGAAGGCATCAAAATTGAAAAAGATCGGTATGGTAAGGCTGTCTTAATCAAAGGAAAAATTAAAAAGGCACTGACCGGAAAAATCAAGCCCGAAGCCATGACCCTTGAAGAAGCCAAAGAATTGCTCAAAGTGAAAAGTGCTGTTAAAAAAACCAAGACTGCCAAAGCTAAAAAATGAAGCACCAATTCGAATTTATCGAACCCGTTGATGAAGTTGTTTTAAATTTCATTGAACAGCTTCCCGATCAAGCCTTGGGGAAAACCGTTCGGTTTCACACGGACAATGAGTCTCCCTTCGATTTGAGCAACATTCGCTTGGTTTTGATCTCCATTGAAGATAGATATGACAAAAAAACAAACGTAGATTTTTCAAAAATCAGGGAACAATTTTACAGCCTCTTCCCCGGAAATTGGGATTACGCCATCGCCGATTTGGGAACTGTTGTTGCGGCAGAAAACTTTGAACATACCAACTATTTGTTGCAAAACACGCTTGAGGTTTTAATCAAAAACAACATCATCCCAATCATTTTGGGAGGCTCTCAAAAATATGCCTACTCGAATTACCGAGCCTACGAAAGTTTGGAACATTTGGTGAATGTGGTCAACATAGATCACCGATTTGATTTGGGAAATGCTTCAACACCCATTGAAGGACACTCTTTCGCCGGAAAAATGGTGGTTGAAAAACCCATCATTCTTTTCAATTATGCCAATTTGGGTTATCAATCCTACCTCAACCCAATTGAAGAAACCGATCTGATGGAGAATCTGTATTTTGAAAAATACCGTTTGGGTGAAATAAAATCAGACATCACTTTGGCAGAGCCTGTTTTGCGCGATGCCGATATCGTTTGCATAGACTACAATTCCATCAAAAGCAACGAAACCGGATTTGCAACGCTTCATCAACCCAACGGATTTGAAGGGACAGAAATTTGTGCGCTCAGCAGATATGCCGGTATCAGCGACAAGGTGAGTTCGTTTGGAATTTATGAAATAAACACGATAACTTTTAATTCGATTGGTGAAAATTTAATTGCCCAAATGATTTGGTATTTTATTGAAGGTTACCATTTTAGATCAAATGATTTCCCCTATACCACGCGCAATCAATACAAAAAATTCATCGTCACCCAAGAAGGTGATGACTTGATTTTTTACCAAAGTCCGAAAAGTGGAAGATGGTGGATGGAAGTACCTTTGAAAGAAATAAATAATAAATGGCAAAGAAACTCGTTAATACCGTGTCAACATAAAGATTATTTAGATGCCTGCAACAATATTGTCCCCGAAAGATGGTGGCGTGCGTTTAAAAAATTTTAGTTTGAAATATTTTTAATCTTATAAAATATTTTAGTTTAAATATTGTTAATAACAAAATAAATAGATAGGTTTACACCCAAAATACTGCTGCTAACATTAACTATATATGAAAAAGGTTTTATTAATTACACTACTTTTGATTTGCGTCGTCGGTTGTAAGAAAAATGACAAAGGCGAATTGGTCGGCGACAAAGGGAAAAAATGGTATCCAGAAAAGCCTTTTGGCATGACCTTAGTTCCCGGCGGAGCTTTTACCATGGGTAAAGCAAATGAGGATATTTCGGGCGTTTCAGACGCGCCGCTTAAAACAGTAACTGTCCGTTCGTTCTATATGGACGAGACTGAAATCACCAACAGTGAATACCGTCAGTTTGTAAACAGTGTCAGAGACTCTGTTGTTCGCTATAAATTAGCCGTTTTGGTTGACGAATTGGGCTATACGGACGCAAAATCCAATCCTGTTGCTCGCTATGGTTTTGGCGATGTGGACACGACTAATTTATCCGTTTACGAGAAATATCGCCTGAAAAACTATTCTGGTATGGGCGAAACCGGATACGAAGGTAGAAGATTAAATAAAAAAGTTGATCTTAATTGGAAAACTACTGACTACCCGGACGAGCATTATGCAGAAATCATGGATTCGCTTTACTTGCCGGAAGAAGAGACTTACAATGGTAAACGAACCATCAATTGGGACAAAATAAGCTACGCTTATACTTGGATGGACATAGAAGCCGCTGCTAAATCCAAAGGCTCCAGAAAAGACTATATCAAAAAGGAAGTCGTAAAGATTTATCCCGACACTACCGTTTGGATCAGAGACTTTAATTTCTCCTACAACGAACCCATGCACAATGACTATTTTTGGCATGACGCTTACAGCGATTACCCAGTTGTCGGAGTGACATGGAAGCAAGCAAAAGCATTTGCCGCATGGCGTACAAACAACAAAAACGAATACCAAAGAAGACGCAGATTACCCTTGGTAACGAATTTCCGCTTGCCGACGGAAGCCGAATGGGAATATGCCGCCCGTGGCGGATTGGATGGAGCTGCTTATCCTTGGGGTGGTCCTTATACAAAAAATGACCGCAACTGCTTTTATGCGAATTTCAAACCCCTCAGGGGAGATTACGCTGCAGATGATGCGCTCTACACCGTAGAAGCTAAATCTTATAAACCAAACGACTACAACCTTTATAACATGGCGGGGAACGTGTCGGAATGGACAAACTCCACCTACGATCAATTTTCGTACGAATTGGTTTCCTCGATGAATCCAAATTTGACGGATTCTTCAAATCCAAAAAAAGTAATACGAGGCGGATCGTGGAAAGATGTAGCCTATTTTCTTCAAGTGAATACCCGCGATTACGAATATGCTGACTCCGCACGCAGCTACATCGGCTTTAGAACCGTGCAAGATTACAACGGACAAAGCACCAATGCATTCGGTCCGCAAACCAGAATGCGCAAAAAAGGAAAATAATTTTTAACCATCTTTATTTAAAATAACTAATTAACCATCAAATTTTTATTATCATGGCTTTACTTTCAAAACAAACAATGAATTTTACTTACGGTATGGGTGCCGCAGTTGTTATTCTCGGCGCACTTTTCAAAATCCAACATTATGAAATCGGATTCCTAACCGGTGGGGTGATGCTGACATTCGGATTGGTGGTCGAAGCAGGCGTTTTTGCCTTATCTGCATTTGATACGGTTGACAAAGAATACGACTGGTCTATCATTTATCCGGAATTGGCAGGATCGGGTGAAAAAAGTGAAGCACCAAAAGATGCCCAAGGCATGCTTTCACAAAAATTAGACAAAATCATGAAAGATGCCAACCTCGATTCCAACTTGATCGAGAGTTTAGGCAACAGCATCCGCAACTTTGAAGGTGCCGCCAGACAAATTGCTCCTACCGCAGACTCGATGAATGCAACCAAACGATACAGCGAAGAACTTTCATTGGCTGCCGCACAAATGGAATCGCTCAACAGCCTGTATAAAGTGCAACTCGAAAGTGCCAGCAGACAAGCTGTTATCAACGATGAGGTGGTCGAAAATGCCGACAAACTCAAGAACCAATTGCAATCACTCACGGCCAATCTATCTTCGCTGAATTCTGTTTACGGCGGTATGCTTTCGGCTATGAATAGTAAAAATTAATCCATTCCATTAGGGTTTTATTAAAATCAATTTATTAAACAAAAAACTAAAGAATGGCATCAGCAAAACTATCACCAAGGCAGAAGATGATTAACCTCATGTATTTGGTTTTCATCGCCATGTTGGCACTCAACGTATCAAAAGAAGTTATTTCTGCTTTTGGTGTGATGAACGAACGACTGGAAGAATCCAATACCGCAACTTCATCGCGCAACGATGTTTTTATGGCCGGATTGGAACTCAAAGCGCAAGAGCAACCCGCTAAATACGCAGATTTAAGAGACAAAGCCAAACAAATAAACGTACTTACGAATGAATTTTACAGCTACATTGAAAATTTAAAAATTGCAGCTAAAAAAACGGTCGATGACCCAAAAGATTACGAAGTGATGGACAAGTCAAATTTTTTGGACGAACGCTTCTTCAACGGTGACCGACTCGAAAAAGACGGCAAAGAATTTTTGCAAAAAATGGCAGATTACAAAAACGGAGTAAACGGTATATTGGGCGGTACGTATCCGGATGTGCAAGCAGACATCAATGCCAAGTTTTCTACTGAGCCTGTTCCGAATAGAGATCTTAAGAAAATAGAGTATCTGTCTTATCATTACAAAGGATTTCCCTTGATTGCTTCTCTTGCCAAATTTTCTCAACTTCAATCCGACGCCAAAAACGCGGAATATCAAATTTTGTCGAAAATGTTGCAAGGTGAATTGACAGAACAGGTCGATTTAAACAATTTTAAAACATTGCTGGCTGATAAAAAAGCAGCTTACTACCAAGGCGAAACTTTCAATGGTGAAATTGTCGTAGGAAAAGTTGATAGTATTTCACAACCTGACAAGGTTGAGATTTCGTTGGATGGAAGGCCTTTGGTAAAAGACCGGGACTTTGTTTTAAGAGGAGGTATCGTACAACTGAAAGTTCCATCCGGAAATGCGGGTGACCACAAAATAACCGGCACCTTGTTTTTCCAACAAGACGGAGTAGAAGTGCCCGTTCCGGTCAATCAAATCTATTCTGTTATCGCAAAACCAAAAGAAGCCGTTATCTCGGCAGACAAAATGAATGTGGTTTACCGAGGTGTTGATAACCCGATAACCATCTCTATGCCGGGCGTACCCACCAATAAAATTAACGCTACAGCAGCAGGTCTTTCTCTCGTCAGTGGTTCTGCACACGTCATGCGTCCCGGAGCAGGCAGAGCAGTAACCATCAGCGTAGTTGGTGAAATAGATGGTCAAAAAATACCGACTTCAAAAGAGTTTAGAATCAAAGACATCCCGCGCCCAACAGGAACCATTCGGGGTGAAGACGGCAGTGTTCAAATGCAACGCAACAGCCTTGAAATTTCAACCGTTGGTGCGCAACTATTCGATTTTGACTTCGATCTA
>PHDQ01000139.1 GCA_002841025.1 Bacteroidetes bacterium HGW-Bacteroidetes-13
AAAACGAAATTCATTTGAATAGCTGAACAGTTACTTCAAATTATTCTATCCGATACAGACGAAAAGTAGGGCTAATTTCGTTTTGTAGCATTGCAGATGGTTTTTTAAAATGTATCTGACTTAATTTTGATGTTATGTCTCACCCTAAAAGACGACCGTACAAAAAATAAACTGATCAATTTTTTCCGACTTTGACACCAAAGAATCAAACTTAATTGTAAATTTGACAAAATTATCAAGGCAAAAACTTCAAGAAAATGAAAGAAACATTTGGGGAATATATACACAAACTTAGGTCTGACAGCAGGTTGACTTTGACAAAACTTGCCGCTGCATTAGACATTGACCAATCAACTCTTTCAAAAATAGAGAATGGAAAAAGAAATGTTCCAGTTGACGTTTTACCTAAGCTTTCAAAAATTTTCAATCTTGACTTAAAACGATTAGAACACGAATATTTCAGCGAGAAAATTGCTGAAATCATTTATCCGCAAGAAGAGCCAAGAGAACTTTTAAAAGCGGCTGAAGAAAAGGCAAAATATATGCGAATCAAGAATCAACAACAAGGAAAAATAAACTTTTAAGCTATGATAAAATATTCAAAACTTCGGGACAAGCTAAAAGTTGAAACCTTAAATGGTAATGCAGAAGATTTAGCTTTTTTTACCCACTATCTTCATAACCATACAAACGGAGTATCAAAATCATTTGAGAAAAGAGCAAAAGAGTATTATTCTACAATAAATGAAGAATTGAATATCGTAGCAGAACCAGAATTACAGGCAATGCTTCCCATAAAATGGGATATTCCATTTCCTGCACCAGAAAATCCCGAATTTACATTTATTGACCTTTTTGCGGGAATTGGGGGTTTTAGAATTCCATTACAAGAACTTGGCGGTAAGTGTGTTTTTTCTTCTGAGTATAATTATCACGCACAGCGTGCCTATGAATTTAATTTTGGTGAAGTGCCTTTTGGCGACATCACAAAACTTAATTTAGATATAGTTCCAAAACACGATATTCTTTGTGCAGGTTTTCCTTGTCAACCATTTAGCATTTCCGGTAAAATGAAAGGATTTGAAGACACAAGGGGAACATTGATTTATCACGTCTTTGAATTAATTGAGAAACGACAACCAAAAGTTGTTCTTCTTGAAAATGTAAAACATTTGGTTTATCACGACAGTAAAAGAACACTATCGACAATTGTTCAGCACTTAGAAGAAATGGGTTATGTAGTTTCAAAAAAGGTTCTGAATGCATCAGACTTTGGCTTGCCACAAAATAGAGAACGAATAATTATCATAGGACACAAAGAAACTAAGTTTGATTTTTCAAAAATTGAAAAGAAAGCCAAACCAGCCCTCAAAGACTTTTTGGACAAAGAAAACGATTTTGAATATTTAGACGAGCCTTATACTATTTTGGACGAACAAAAAACGCAAGATTCTGGATTGGTTTTCGCAGGTTACAGAAACAAAACTATCCGAAAAGCAGGAGTAAGACCAGGAACAGAACACTTGTCAAGAGTCCATAAACAACCAAACAGAATTTACTCAACAGAAGGTGTTCATCCAGCACTTCCATCTCAAGAGTCATCAGGAAGATTTTGGATTTGGCACAAAGGAAATGTAAGAAAACTTACGATTCAGGAATGCTATAAAATTATGGGATTTCCGAAAAAATTCAAGTTACTTAACAACAAAGCAGAACTTTATAAACAAGTTGGCAACTCTGTTGCCGTTCCAATGATTAAAGCCGTTGGAGAGCAGATTAAAACACAACTTTTAACAATTGAAAAATAGATGGAGCCAACAGAATTTCTCGAAAAAATATACGCAGAATCAATGGAGCTTGTTGGCTCTGATGACAAAATCAAATCTGACTTAGATAATGCAATTGAGAATCATCTACTTGAAATTTTAGGTAGGTCGGAATCTGCGAAAGCTGTAATCACAGTTATACTAACAAGTGCGGTTTACAAAAACTTAAATCCTACCCAAGACATACGAAATCATCAAACAAGTATTCCAAATGGATATTCGGGCAGAACTTTTGATTCAAAATTCATAACCCCTTTTCTTAAAAGCATAAAGTTTCCTGCAATGGCAGAAAGCGGTTGGCTTACTCGTTCATTAGAACAGAAAGTACCCTACGATTCAAATTATTCAGGAGCAATAAGACCAGACTCTTTAAAAACTGCATTTCTTGAAACTATTGATTTTATTCAGAAAGGAAAAGACATTGACAAACTTTTGAGTTTCCTTTTTCAAGGCTTAATAATTCAACGAAATGCACAACAAATTGACTTAGCAAAGCCTTTGAACTTGCCAATCGCAACAATAATTGATTTGTTGAGCAAACATTTTGATACGAAGTATTCAGCAGAAGGTGCTTCTCGCTTACCCGTATTGGCACTATATGCAGCTTACCAATGCTTAATCAATGAAACCAAGAGATTTGAAGGTAAAGTATTATTACCAATGGAAAGCCATACTTCGGCTGACAGCAGAAGCGGACGTATTGGCGACATTGACATTGTTGATGAAAAGGAACGAGCTTTTGAAGCTGTCGAAGTAAAACACGGAATTCCAATTACCGCACAACTTGTAAAAGACGCATTTGAGAAATTTAAGACCACTCAAGTAAACCGTTATTATTTGCTTTCAACCGCAAATATTGACTCAACACAAGCCGACGAAATTAACAAAGAAATAGAGAGAATAAAAAACATTCACGGTTGCCACGTTATTGCAAACGGCTTGACAAATTCTTTAAAATACTATTTACTACTACTTTCTGACACCTCAGAATTTATTGAAAACTATGTAAACAGTATTGAAATTGACACAGCATTGAAGTATGAACACAAAAAAGAATGGAACAATATTATATCCCAGATGTAACGAAGAAGAAGGGCGAAGGCATAACATCGGTTTGGCAATATGGCGGCTGAAGTGCTTCTATGGAAAATTTGTACAAGGTTCAACAGCAGTAATTCTATTGAACTTTTGTGCTAAAAATCCGTTACATCGCCAAGCTGAAAAACGTCATCAGTATAGAAAAAAACGAACAATTCGACATGCAATTTCCTTCCAAATCAACTTTAATAAAATACCTGAAATATTTATTCCTTTTTATCATTTTGTTCGTCCTACTCGGCGGATTGTTTTTTGGGAGTGTGTATATCGGGATTTTCGGACCTTTGCCTGATAAAGTTGAATTGGCCGCCATAAGCAACGAAGAAGCATCACAAGTAATTTCATCCGACGGTGTGATAATCGGGAAATTTTTTGCCGAAAATCGAACCAACATCACTTGGGACAATGTACCCGAACATTTGAAAAACGCCTTGATTGCCACCGAAGACAAACGTTTTCTCACCCACAATGGGTATGATTTGAAAAGCTATGTACGTGTCTTTTTCAGAAGCATTCTCTTTCGCGACAGCAAAGGCGGCGGAGGCAGTACGCTGACCCAACAATTGGTGAAAAAACTATATGGACGAAATGATTACAGTTTGTTGAGTATGCCGGTCAACAAGGTTAAAGAACTGATTGTGGCCGCTCGCTTAGAAGAAATTTATACCAAAGAAGAATTGTTGTTGCTCTATCTCAATTCGGTGCCGTTTGGCGAAGATGTTTATGGCGTAGAGTCAGCTTCACAACGGTATTTTAAGAAACCCACAGTTGAACTCAAAGTAGAAGAATCGGCGGTATTGATAGGTTTGCTAAAGGCGAATACCTATTTCAATCCCCGACTGAATCCACAGCATTCACTTGAACGCAGAAACACGGTTTTGACGTTGATGGAAAAACAGCAGTTTCTAACGGTTGAAGACGCAGACAGTCTGAAAAAATTACCCCTCAATTTGAACTATGAGAACATCAACATAGAAAATCCGGCGGGTTACTTTGTTTATCAGGTCAAGAAAAAAACGCTTGACATATTGGAAAACATCAAGATCAAGACCGGCAAAGATTATAATATTGAGCAAGATGGTTTGAAAATTCACACCACGCTCAACATGCAAATGCAGGAAATGACCACCAAAAGCATCCGGAAACAACTGGCTGTGATGCAAAAAGTGTTGGACAAAGAGCTTCAGAATCGAAATTTTAAAAAAAAGTGGTTCGCCAAGCAGAAAAATGGAGCGACAGCCTCAGATTTGAAAAGTAGGGAGGTAGAAGTGTTTGATTGGGCAGGCGCACAAACGCAAAGCATGAACAAACTCGACAGTCTTTGGCATTATTACAAGATGCTTCACGCAGCAGTGCTCATCACCAATCCCAAAAACGGAGCCGTCTTGAGTTGGGTGGGTGGCAATGATTTTCGTAAGCTTCCTTTTGACATGGTTTTGTCGCATCGTCAAATTGCCTCGGCTTTTAAACCCATTTTATATGCCGCGGCTTTGGAAGATAATTTTGATGCCTGCACGTATCTCAAAAATGAAGAAAAAAAATATCCGGAATACGACAATTGGGAACCGCAAAATTTTGATCACAAATCTACGCGAGACAGCACGGTGGCAATGTGGTATGCGCTGGCAAATTCCATCAACTTGCCAACAGTCGATCTGTATTTTAAATTGGGTAGAGAAAAACTCATCAACACCACCAACCGACTTCAATTTCCACACTTTTCTGCCGATGCACCTTCCATTGCCTTGGGAACACTCGATTTGTCGCTTTTCGAGATTGTCCGCGCCTACGGTTCGTTTGCGAATCACGGACAAATGACCGAGCCGGTATTGATTGACAAAATTACAGACACACAAGGCAAAACTTTGTACCAACGAAAGGGCATTGAATCGGAACAGGTTTTTAGTACAAAAACCAGCGATCTAATAACAGCCATTTTGCAGCGAGCCATCAACCAAGGTACAGGGACGAGAATACGCAACCAATACGTTATTCATGCTGATCTTGCCGGAAAAACAGGTACGGCCCAGGACTATACCAACGCTTGGTTTGTTGCCTATACGCCAGATTTGGTGATAGGCACTTGGGTCGGTGCCTCCACACCCGATGTTCATTTTTACAGCAGCAAGGGTTCGGGTTCGTCTTTGGCTTTGCCGATCGTCGGGCGGGTGCTGAGCGGCATGGAAAAAGATGCCGCTTTACGAAAAAAGTACCTGACAGATTTTAATCTTCCCGATACGGTTTACGCCGAGTTAGATTGTCAGCCCTACCGAGAAACGGGTGTCAAAGGATTTTTTAAACGCTTGTTTGGGAAAAAGAAAAAGAATTGAGGAATTTCTGAGGTTGTTGTGTCGCTTTAGGCTATACTCACACCAAACAAATAGCCGACAAAGGCAGTTAAACCCATGGCAACCGTACCCCAAAACGTAATTCTGACAACTGCTTTTTTTATACTCGAGCCACCGGTTTTTGCCGCCAAAGCACCCAAAAGCACCAGAAAAACAATTGCAAAAACATAGAGGTAATATTCCATTTGCTGCAAGGGCAGAAAAAGGGTTACGATAAGCGGTAAAGCACCACCAACGGTAAACGAAGCACCCGAGGCAAGTGCAGCTTGTATGGGCTTTGCCTGACTGATTTCATTGAGTCCCAATTCGTCTCTCAGGTGTGATCCCAAGGCATCGTAAGCAGTCATTTCTTTAGCGACAATCATAGCCGTTTCTTTTTTGAGTCCGCGACCCTCATATATTTCTGCCAAACGCTGGAGTTCGAGTTCCGGCATGTCTTTTAATTCTTGTTCTTCACGAAGAATATCCGCTTTTTCCACGTCGGTTTGTGAGCTCACGGAAACATATTCTCCGGCAGCCATTGACAAAGCCCCGGCAACCAAACCAGCGACGGTGGCGAGCACAATAGGTTCTCGCAGGTCACTTGCTGCTGCAACGCCGATGGCAAGACTCGCCGTTGACAAAATGCCGTCATTGGCACCCAGGACTGCTGCGCGTAGCCAGTTGCTTCTTTGTATATAATGAGGTTCGAGATAATCGGATAGGTTTTCTTCCATTTTTTAAATATGAATAGTGGGGTAATTAGATTAGAAATTTAAAAGTACTGAATTTCCAATTAATAAACGCTGATAAATTATGGTTTTTAAGGAAGATAAAAGATTTTGGTAATTATTCAGTCTCATGAAAAATCAACACAAATTTTGTCTGTTCGCGTGTTTTATTGAAAAAAGCACCCACTTTTTTTAATAAAACGTATCGAGAACGCTACAATCTCAAGCTTCTCGATACCTGCCTGTGGCAGACAGGCAATTTTTAATAGTAAAGCAGTCGCATTACTATTAAAAACCACGCGAAGTGACGGTTAAAACGAA
>PHDQ01000140.1 GCA_002841025.1 Bacteroidetes bacterium HGW-Bacteroidetes-13
GAAGACAACCAATTTTTGTCAAAAAGGAAATTGCGCAAAGCGGTTACCAAATAATAAATGCCTGAAAAGGGCAATAAAAGTTTTCTAATCCATCTCATGTCACGAAATTAATATATTTTTCCTCTGTAAAAAAAGATTTGTAATAATTAGGTCAGAGGGAAACTCCGTATAAATTTTTACATTGTATTTATGTAAATTTGCAATATAAAAATTTATGTCGTTTTGAAGTTAGAATCGCATTTCGTCGCAAAATTAAATTTAAAGCATGAAGTTACACCAAGTCATTGAAATATTGGAAGCGTGGACACCAAACAACTACGCGGAAAGTTTTGACAACACCGGACTTTTGGTGGGCGACCGCAACGAAAATTTGACTGGTATTTTGGTTTGCCACGACACGCTTGAAACCATTGTGGATGAAGCCATCCAAAACAACTGCAACTTCATCGTAAGTTATCATCCCATCTTGTTTGACGGACTGAAAAAAATCACGGGGAAAACCTATGTCGAACGAGCCGTCATCAAGGCCATTCAAAATAAAATCTCTATTTATGCTTTGCATACGGCTTTGGACAATCAACCGCATGGCACCAACAAAGTATTGAGCGATGCGATTGGTTTAACAAATTCAAAAGTTTTGATTCCGCAATCTGCCGATATCTTAAAATTAATCACTTATGTTCCTAAAAATCATGCGGAAAGTCTGAAAAATACGCTTTTCGATGCCGGCGCAGGAAACATCGGCAATTACGACCAATGCAGTTTTGCACTTGAAGGAAAAGGGACTTTCCGCGGAAATGAAAATTCTCATCCGGTGATTGGAGAAAAAGGAATCAGACATACGGAGGAAGAAATTCAACTCGGTGTGATTTTCCCAAAACATTTGAAACAAAATGTATTGAATGTTTTGTTTGCCAATCATCCGTATGAAGAAGTTGCCTATGAGCTTTATCAAACCTTAAACACCCGCCAAGACATTGGCATGGGCATGATTGGAAGTCTTGCAAAACCGATGCATGAACAAGCCTTTTTGGAACATTTAAAAACAACGTTGAATCTCAAAATAGTTCGTCATTCCGGATTTTTGGCAAAAGACATCCAAAAAGTAGCCGTTTTGGCCGGTTCGGGTGCTTTTTCCATCGGCGAGGCGATTGCACAAAATGCTGATGCGTTGGTCACAGGTGACTTAAAATATCATCAATTTTTTGAATCCGAAGGAAATATTTTACTTGCAGATGTGGGACATTTTGAAAGTGAACAGTTTACGAAATATTTAATTCATGATTATCTTGTCAAAAAAATCCCTAATTTTGCAGTCGTTTTATCGAAGCTGAATACGAACCCTATCCATTATACATAAAGCTATGGCAAACAAGATTGAAGCTACCGTCGAAGAGAAACTAAGAGCATTGTACGATTTACAATTAATAGACTCAAGAATTGACGAAATCAGAAGTATGAGAGGCGAATTGCCACTCGAAGTAGAAGATCTTGAAGATGATATTGCAGGTTTTACAACTCGGTTTCAAAAATTGACTGCTGAATTAGAGACCTTAGAGAGAGACATCAAAACGAAGAAAAATTCGATTGAAGAGTCAAAAACCTTGATCAAAAAATACACCGATCAACAAAAAAATGTACGCAACAATCGCGAATTTAATTCCATTTCTAAAGAGATGGAGTTTCAAGAACTTGAGATTCAGTTGGCTGAAAAGCACATCAGAGAATACAATGCGCAAACCATTTTTAAGAAAGAGCAAATTGCCGAAATTTCTGAAAAAATTGAAGAGCGCACGCAGCATTTGAATCACAAAAAAAGTGAACTCGATGCCATCATGTCCGAAACCGAAAAAGAAGAAAAATCTCTTTTGGAAAAATCGAAAGAGTTTGAAGCAAAAATTGAAGACCGTTTGTTGATGGCTTACAAACGCATCCGAACCAATGTAAAAAACGGTCAGGCGATTGTATCGATTGATCGCGGTGCATCGGGAGGTTCTTACTTTACCATTCCGCCACAAGTGCAAATGGAAATTGCTTCACGCAAAAAAATCATTTCAGACGAACACAGCGGACGAATCATGATAGATCCTGAATTGGCAAACGAAGAGAAAGAAAAAATCGACCAACTCGTCGCTGAATTCAGCAAAGCATAACAAAAAAAAGAGCGTTTGAAACGCTCTTTTTTTTACTTAAATTTCAACGCTTTGTTCGGATAATCCGTGATGATGCCATCCACTTTCCAATCGAGCATTTGCTTTATGTCTGCCTCCTCATTGAGTGTCCAGGGAATGACCAAAATTCCTATTTGGTGCAAAAAATCAATTTCTTTTGGGTTTAACAAACTAAAATCCGGACTGTAAACGGCGGGAATAAAACTTAACTTGTTTAGTTGTTCTTGGGCTGATCCTTTTTCTTCAACCAAGGCAGAAAGTCGCACTTTCGGATATTTTTTGTGCCAATATTCCAATACTCTGAAATCAAAACTCTGGATGGTCAGCAGCGAAACCGGAATGTTTTTTACCTGCTCATACACCAAATCTGAAAAAACATCAATGGTGGGATGCCAAACCGTATCGCCTTCCACGGTACTTTTGATCTCGATGTTATAAGCAACCGGCGGCAAATTGTTTTTAGCCGCATAAGCTTCTGCAAATGCAATCACGTCAGACAACAAAGGTTTGTGAACCTTCATTTTTTTCTGCTCCGGAAACCGCGGATGTGCAATACTTCCACAGTCGTATTGTTGGGTTTCTGCATAAGTCATTTGGTAGATCAGCTGCTTTTGCTCATCAGCTTCGGGAATTCGTTTACCGCTTGCGTCTGCACAAAACTCGGTACTAAACCATGGATCGTGAGACACCAAAACTTGCAGGTCTTTGGTAATCACCACATCCATTTCTAAGGTGTTTACACCCAATTGCAATGCTTTTTCAAAAGCCGGAATCGTGTTTTCGGGCATGAGCCCGCGCGCGCCACGATGACCTTGCAGGTCGAATTTGTCAGATTGGAAACAACTGTTTGACATCAGCAATAGGATTAAAACCGGTGCGATCCGGATTGTTTTTGAATTTAAAAATGGAATGAGCATGGCTTAGACGGTTTTTTTTAGAAAGTCACATCCAAGATATTGAGATTGTTTCATCTGAAAAAAGAATCTAAACGAATATTAAAATTCAGATTATTTCAATTTTTTATAAATCGACAACACAATGCTAATACCCAGAATAACTAAAATGACATTTAAATTTACGCTATATGATTTTAAAATCAATGTTTTTAAGATGAGATTGGAAATCATCATCAGCAATAATGATATGCCAATCCATAATGAGACGGAGTTTGGATTGCGAAATGTAATCTTAGAATGAATAGTTACCTTTTTTTCAATTATTTTGGAGTTCAACATGAAAGTATTAAGAATAAAAGGTGAAACAATACCAAAAACAACGCTTAATATTGACAAGATTAATAATCCCAATCCATTAATTTTTATATCGTAATCATATAAAAATATTCCAGTAACAACTGATACAATCATAATTAGCTTTTTCATAATTTTGTGTTTATCTGATAAAATTAAATCAATTTTTTGACATTAGTAAAATTCATGTGGAATGAAATACATCTACCTTTACTTCAACTTTGTGAATTTTGTGTATTCTTCGCGAGTTTCGTGTAATAGCTATTCCACAGATATCCACAAAGAAACTCAAAGGTAAAGAAAAGAGTAGTTTGTTCTAAAATCATTGAAACACTCATATGTCTATTTTTACTAATTCCAAAATTCTATAAACTTCTTTTTTTCGCCAAATCTACACCACAAAAATTTTAGCATAGTCAGATTTCTTAAATTGTCCGTTCAATTTAGGTTAAACTTTATTGCGATTTTTAAGTGTGAAGGATGCCAAAAGCGAAATTAAGGTGAAACCCAACAGGGCAACCATGCTGATTTTCAAACTGTAGGTTTTAGCCAAAAAACCCAACAAAACCGGCCCGATTAAAAATCCGAGAAATCCGGATCCGGCTATGAGTGAAATACCCTGCGACGCATCTACATTTGGGACTTTACCACCGATTCGGAAGAGCTCAGGCACAATGACCGAAAACCCCAAACCAACCAAACCAAAGCCAATGATGGCTACAATCGGGTGAACCAACAAGACCAAACCGAAACCGAAAATACCAATCAGACTTCCAAAAGAAATCAACAGTTTTGAGCCATATTTTTTGCTGATGCCGTCTCCCAAAAATCGACCGAAAGCCATGGCAAAAGAAAATGCCGTATAGCCGAAACCTATCAGGCTGTTTTCCGCCAAAGATATTTTTTCTAAATAAAGTGCACTCCAATCGACGATTGCACCTTCCGACGCCATGATAAAAAATCCGATTAAAATAATCACGAAAAGTGGCTTTAAATATTTGAAATTGAAACTGTTTTTTTCAACTTCTTTTGAAGAAATGTGGTAATAATTCGACACAAAAAACAGGTTGAAAACTATCATCAAAAGGATGACGACCAACATGTGATGCAGTGGATTTTCAACCATCGGCATAAAAAGCGAGCCGATGCCGGCACTGATCATTCCGCCCAGACTAAAGAACCCGTGGTTGGCAGACATGATGTGTACTTCGTCTGTTTTTTCGATTTCGGTAACGACGGTATTCATCGAAATGTCGGTGAGTCCGGAAGTAATGCCGACCACAAACAAACTTGCGCAAAGCCAGAAATAATCGGTTGCGAAAAAAGGCAGCGAAAACGAGAGAATGAGCAAAAAAATAGCCAAGGCAGTCGAGCGTCCGGCGTGTAATTTTTGAATGATTTTATGCGCAAAAATCAACATCAAGAAAGTGCCGATTCCCAAGAAAAGTACGGCAAAACCGAGTTGACCTTCGTCTATGTCCAACTTTTTTTTGATGGCCGGAATATAAATCGCCCAGGTTCCGAAAAGTATGTTCAAGGTGAGAAAACACATCGAAACAGACAGGTATTTTCGGTCGGAGAAGATGAGTTGAAGGGTTTTTATCATTTTTAAATTTTAAGGTTTAAATCTCTATTTAACAGGAAATTGCGTTAGGGATAGCAGTGGAAATCCTTTTTTGGGCAAAAAGCCCAAAAAAGATTGGAACGGATAGCCCGACCCCAACAAGACTATGAAATAGTCTTCGTTGGGAGAACGCCCAAAAAATGCACATTATTTTTATGACTTCTTTTTATTTAATTTTTTAATCGATTTCTTTTAAAGCCGCTCTGAAAATTTCACCAAAGCGAAACATCTGCTCAAACGAGCAGTAGAAAGGCACGGGAGCCAATCGGATTACGTCGGGTTCGCGCCAATCGGTTATCACTCCGTTTTTGGACAAATATTCGAAAAGTTTTTGGCCGTTTTTTTTGATGAGTAAAGACAACTGACAACCGCGTTCTTTAGGTGTAATTATCTCAAAAACAGACTGATGGTTTGGGGTTTGCTTCAAAATAAATTCTACGTATGCCGTCAAATTTTTACTTTTTTCTATCAAAGCGTCCATGCCGACTTCTTCAAAGAGTTGGAGCGAAGCCAAGTAGGGAGCCAAACTCAAAATCGACGCATTGCTGAGTTGCCACGCATCGGCATTGGGCATCGGGATAAACTCGGGTTCCATCAGAAAGCGAGTCGGTTTGTCGTGTCCCCACCAGCCTTCAAAACGCGGAATGTCTTGTTTCCCAAGATGTTTTTGATGGACAAACACGCCCGATGCGTTGCCCGGCCCGCTGTTCATGTATTTGTAACTGCACCAAGCGGCGAAGTCCACTTCCCAATCGTGCAGATCGAGTTTGATGTTTCCGGCGGCATGCGCCAAATCCCATCCCACAACCGCGCCTGCTCGTCGTCCGGCAGTGGTAATGGCTTTCATATCAAATACTTGTCCGTTGTAATAATTGACTCCTCCGATAAAAACCAAGGCAAGTTCGTTTTTGTGTTTTTCGATGGTTTGCAAAATATCTTCTGTGCGCCAAAATTGTTCACCAGCTCTTTTTTTGATTTCAACCAGTGCATTTTTCGGGTCAAAACCGTGAAAGCGAACTTGGCTTTTGAGCATGTATTGATCGGACGGAAAGGCTTTTTCTTCACAGATTATTTTGAAGCGTTGCGCGGTCGGTCTGTAGAAAGAAACCATCAACAGGTGGAGATTCACGGTGAGCGTGTTCATGACGGTTATTTCTTCCGGCAGCGCGCCGACAATTTTTGCCAAAGGCGATGCCAATCGTTCGTGGTAATCCCACCATGGTTTTTCCGCGTGAAAATGTCCGTCCAC
>PHDQ01000141.1 GCA_002841025.1 Bacteroidetes bacterium HGW-Bacteroidetes-13
TGAGTAAATACGTTATACCAAAATCAATTGAAGTTCCTCCAATTCCTATTAGCATGAATTTTAAGAGTTTATAAACAATGGCTTCAGAAATCATGGTCAATTAAAATTAGCTATTAAAATAAGAAATGGCAGTTTTGATGATTTTAAGCAGTGTGTTATTTATAAGCTCAACAATACTTTTTTCAATTTCAGCATTGTTTTTTTTGCTTTGCTAAAATTTTTTCCTAATCGGATGACATGGATAATATCCTTGGGATTGATGAGTAATTGAAAAAGAAATTTACCCAGGCTGAAATCACCATTTTCATCGATTGATAAATATACAGATTGGGGAATGGCTGTGTTGTAATCATCTGAAATTACCCGCAGCGCAGTAAATGGAATTCCCTTTTGCTTTGCCAATTTAGCAATGGTTGCAGATTCCATATCACAAGCCATTGCATGGTGTTTTTTGCCAAATTCTCTTTTTTCTTCTACTTCTTTCAGCATAGTTGTCGATTCGCAAAGTGCCCCACTGTGATAGGAAAGTTCCTTTGGAAATAATTTGACCATTTGATCATTGAAATTTGAATCGGTTACATATTCTGCTCCCTTTTCATCCAAAATTAAATCAGGCAATACCAAATCTCCCGGTTTCAGAATTTTAGACAAACCGGCAGCACTTCCCCAGCTTATTATATGAGAAACTTCAGAAGCTAATTCATTAACCGCGTATGTGACATTTTTAGGGCCTACTCCTGAAACAAAAAGTAATAAATTGTCAGTTAGTTTAACAGGTCTTTTGGTTTCATTTTTTTTTATTTTAAAAACAGAAGCTTCTTGAATTAAAGGAATAATTATACCAATCACGGGCGTAGAGATTTAATTTCATTTCTATATTTTGAAAGTGCCCATAGTGGAAAGTACTTGTCATAGCCATGATATTTTAGGTAAAACACTCTTGGAAATCCGGGAGCTGTGTGTTCGGGGTCGTGCCACAACCCATCGGGTCCTTGTTGTTTCAGTAGGAAATCGATACCTTTCGACACACTTTCGGAATCGGCTTCGCCGGCACTCATCAATCCCAAGATAGCCCATGCTGTTTGAAATGCAGAACTTTTATATCCCAATCCGGGTTTTCCAAACGATTCATAACTATCGTTATCTTCTCCCCAACCGCCGTCCTTGCGTTGAACGGATTTTAACCATGCTACAGCTTTTTTAATTCTGTGGTCATCGCTTTTTATTTTAAGCTCTTCAAAGGCCAATAAAACTGACCAGGTTCCATAAATATAATTTGTTCCCCACCTTCCAAACCATGATCCATCATCTTCTTGTTCTTGGTAAAGATATTGCACTCCCTTATTGATAGAGTCATGATATTCAGGATATTTGCTTACGATGGATGCTAAAAACATAACGCATCTTGCTGTTACATCGGCCGTAGGTGGATCCAATAATGCACCATGGTCGGCAAAGGGAATTTCATTCAAATAATACTGTGTGTTGTCCAATTCAAAAGAAGCAAACCCGCCGTTTTTTGATTGCAAGCCTACAATCCAATCCGCAGCAAGTTTTATAGTCTTCTCGTATTTTCCAAAATCTGCCTTAGCCATAGCCAGACCTGCAAAAGCAGTGTCATCCAAATCAGGGTAATAATCATTTTTAAATTGAAATGGCCACCCACCGGGCGCTAAATTCGGTCGATTTTCCCTCCAATCACCGTCACCATCTACAACTTGTTTTTTTTGTAACCACTCCAAACCTTTATGCATTGATTTTATTGCGCTTTCCTCCTTTGACTCAAGAAGTGCCCGCGAGACCAAAAGGGTGTCCCAAATGGGCGACATACAGGGTTGGCAGTACGCTTCGTCTTCTTTTTCAATGATAAGCAGGTCGATGGATTTTCTAGCCAATTTAACCACTTCATCATCCTTTTCATAACCAAGTAATAACAAAGCTTCATAAGCATTTATCATTGCCGGAAAAATTGCGCCTAATCCCGATTCCCCATTTAGTCTTGGCAGCATCCAGTTTTTTGCTTTTTCCAAGGCTCTTTTATGTATAAATCCGGGAATGAGACCTTGCAAATTAAATCCAATCCGCTCAGCTATTAGGATTATTTTATTCAATAAGGATCTTTTAGGAAAATAATTCCTTTCTTTTTCCGGAGGAATTTCGAATAGCTCTCTGATGTCAATTTTTCCGGGATTTTTGGCTGTAGCCCGAAAACTGTACAATACAAACAAAGGAACGATAACGGTTCTAGACCAGTAGGATATTTTACTGATGTGGAAAGGAAACCATTTTGGCATCAACATGATCTCAACAGGTATAAATGGCACGGCCCTCCATGGAACTTGCTCAAACATGGCTAACATGATTCTGGTAAAAACATTGCTTTTTGCAGCACCGCCTTTTTCTAAGATTGCTCTTCTGGCAAGCAACATGTGCGTAGATTCGATGTCGTCGCCTGCAAGTTTGAGGGCGTAATAGGCTTTAACGGTACAACTGATATCTGTTTTGCCTCCCAGATATAACGGCCAACCTCCATTTTCTTGTTGCCTTTTACGAATATAATTTGCCATTTTAGCCTGGATATTTTCATCAATATCCCCGATGTAATGCATCATCAAAATATATTCGGAAGGAATTGTAATATCGGCTTCGAGTTCATAGCACCAAAACCCCTCCGGATCTTGCACTTTAACAATGCCGTCTATAGCCTTTTGGATGGCTTTATCAATTGTGCTATTCGTTGTTTCAACTTTCAACTTTGGTTTAGGCAGTTCGGGCTCTTTTTTCAAGTCTTTAATATTATCCATAATTATTCGACAAAAGTAATTGGTTTTTCAGGTATCCATTTTTATAAAAGTAGCATTTTTTGCTTAGTCGATAGAATTTCATCAAAAATAATTAAAAATAAAAAAAAATCATAAAATTTCAATATGTTTCTTCTGCTGTTGTGCGTAAATTAATGAATGTTAGGTTGTAAGAATTTATTTTGAAACGCGATTTTTTCATTAACAACCCGTGTATCGCACTTTTTTCTTCATAAAATCGATTTAAATTAGCAGTTTTATTCAATCGTTTAAAAGTTCAGAGATTAAATTTGATTAGGATAGATTCATAAAAACTCCTTACATTTACTCAGTTTAAATTAAGGCGCATTAAAAAAGGCGGGATTTTATTAGGCAAAATAGAGATTGTGAATGAGTTATAATCTTTTTTTCTGTCGAAAAAAATATATATAATTATTCCGGAATAATTGAATGGTAAAGATAGTTTGCGATTCTGCTTATTGATGTGAACAAATCATGTAAAGATTAATACAAATAGTCGTCCTATACATTAATTAAAATTTACTTTAGAATGGGAGTTCCAATTAAACAACAAATTAACATCGCGAGTTATATCCTTAAGAAAAAATTAAAAAAAGAGAAAAAATACCCTCTTGTTTTAATGCTTGAACCACTTTTTCAGTGCAATTTGGCTTGTGCCGGTTGTGGCAAAATAGCCTATGAGGATCATACTTTGAAGAGAAGAATGAGTTATGAAGATGCCATGAAAGCTGTTGATGAATGTGGTGCGCCGGTAATATCTATTCCCGGTGGAGAGCCTCTTATCCACAATGAAATGCCACAGATAGTCAAGGGATTGATCGAAAGAAAAAAATATATCTACCTATGTACGAATGCGATCATGTTAAAGAGAAAAATACATGAGTATGAGCCTTCTCACTATCTTACATTTTCGATTCATTTGGACGGATTAAAGGAACATCATGATAAATCGGTTTGTAAAGAAGGTGTTTTTGAAATTGCAGTTGAAGCCATAAAATTAGCCTTGGATAAAGGACATAGAGTAACCATCAATTGCACACTTTTCAATGATGTGGATCCGAAAGAAGTTGCTGAATTTTTTGATTTTGCAATGAAATTAGGTGTGGAAGGCATTACCGTATCACCGGGCTATAGCTATGAAATGGCACCGGAACAGGAATTTTTCTTGGGAAGAAATCAGAGTAAAGAACTATTCAGAGGTATTTTTAGAGAAGGTAAGAAAAGAAAAAGTAAATGGGAGTTTAATCAATCAGCACTATTCCTTGACTTTCTTGCCGGGAATCAGTCCTATCAATGTACCCCTTGGAGCACGGTGACTTACAATATTTTTGGCTGGCAAAAACCATGCTATCTTTTGGTTAACGAAGGTTATGCTAAGTCATACAAAGAACTGATAGAAGATACAGAATGGGATAAATACGGCGTTGGAAAGAATCCGAAATGTGACAATTGTATGGTGCATTGTGGTTTTGAAGGAACCGCAGTAAATGATTCATTTAAAAACCCTTTGAAGTTGTTGGGATTAAGTTTGAACGGTGGACCCAAGACAGAAGGTCCAATGTCTCCCGACTTGCCAATAACGTATGACCTGAGTAAAATAGATAAGTCAGAGCTTGTAAACCCACAAATGCCAATCATAAAAAAGAAACCGATTCCTGTAAAAAAAGAGGAACAATTGACCGATAAGTAAATTTAGCATAATTGATTCAGCCAATTGATAAGATGTGCAAATCGATTTGATAGTTGGTCGATATATGTTTTTCCGGTTGTCTTATTTTTTTTTTAACCGTTTCTTTACAATTGTGGTGATATACTGTTTTACAATTATTTCTATTAATGAATAAGAAAGTATTGGTTACCGGAGCCACGGGATTTGTAGGATCGGCTGTTGCGCGTCTTTTGGTCGATCGCGGATATAACTTAAAAACCTTGGTTCGCTCTTCAAGTTCTCTTGATAATTTGAAGGGGTTGAATGTGGAAATTGCTTATGGCGATCTGAGAGATGTAAACGCTCTCGAGCGTGCATTAGAAGATTGCGAATATCTGTTTCATGTGGCCGCGGATTATCGCTTATGGTCTTTGAATCCTCGAGAACTCTATGATAATAACGTTGTCGGAACAGAAAACATAATGCGTGCCGCTTTGAAATCGGGTGTAAAAAAAATTGTTTATACCAGCAGTGTAGCCACTTTGGGAATCAATCGGGACGGAACTCCCGCAAACGAAGATACGCCTGTCGCTTATGCGGATATGATTGGCGATTATAAAAAATCGAAGTTCCTTGCAGAAGAAGTGGTTAAAAAAATGGCAAAAGAAGAAGGGCTTCGTGTAACCATTGTAAACCCATCTACACCAATCGGTCCGGGAGATATTAAACCAACACCCACAGGTAAATTAATTCTTGATGCTGCTGCCGGCAATATGCCTGCATTTGTTGATACAGGATTGAATTGGGTACATGTTGATGATGTTGCAATTGGGCATTTACTTGCCCTTGAAAAAGGAAAAATCGGTGAGCGATATATATTGGGAAATGAAAACTTTTCAATGAAAGAATTATTGCAAAAAATTGCTACTATCACCGGTAAAGCAGCTCCAAAAATTCAATTGCCGCATAATTTCGTTTTGCCTATTGCCTATGTGTCAGAATGGTGGGCAAATATCAGCAAATCAAAAACAGAACCAAGAGCCACCGTGAGTGGTGTGAAATTATCTAAGAAGAAAATGTACTTTTCTATTGATAAGGCAAATAGGGAACTGGCGTATCATCCAAAAGAAGTGATGACCGCCTTAGAAGATTCCATTCATTGGTTCAAAGAAAACAACTATCTTTCTTAGGGTCTTAAACGAGATTAACATTGCAAACACTATAAATAATCTTTGAAAAAATCCGCATACGCCATTATATTTTTCGGTAGGGAATTTTGAGTCAAATCATTATAATCATGCTTTCCCCTGCGATTTTGTGGATTGTCAACAATGTATTGTTTTATACTTTTGTCTATATTCTCAGTCCATTCGTAGTCCATTTTTCTATAAATCCCATTTAAAACATCAAAGGGATTTTGCGTTAATTCTTTATAGGAAACCGAGATTACTTTTTCCGGATATTTTTTGTGAAAATCGATATTTTTTTTGGTTTCATTGTCAAACAATTTTAAAACCTGCCTTAGAATTTCTTGATGATCGATTTCTCCTTCAACCATTTTGAATAAAGTTTGTCTAAGACTACATAGACTGTTTATACATTCCTCCGGATTTCTGTGGGTTTGTATAATGGTTGCTTCCGGGATGTACTTAATAATATGATCCAAACTGCCCAAATGGCTGGGCGCTTTGAGTGTCAACCGCTTCCCGGGATGGTAATTTTGTAAGAGTCTGAGTTGATCGCTATATTCTCTATAGGCAAATTCTCTATCTTCTTTTA
>PHDQ01000142.1 GCA_002841025.1 Bacteroidetes bacterium HGW-Bacteroidetes-13
CTATTCCGATTTTCCGGCAAACACAGATGAGCAACAAGCCCTCAAAAAAATCTTGGACGACTCTTTCAAATCGGGTTTGCGCTACATCACCGATCAAGACGCAAGACCCGAAGGCGGCGCGCATCCGTTGGCGCATTTGTGGGACAACGGAACGAATGCTTCCGCAGAGTTGAAACGGATGTTGCAAATTCGCAAGCTAGCCATCGACCAATTCTCCACAGCAAATATCCGTACCTACGAGCCGTATTCGGTTTTGGAAGACGTGTTCGTCCCGCTCTACTTTTTCCATCGCTACCAAGCTGAAGCAACTACCAAACTCATCGGCGGTTTGGATTACAATTATGCCATCAAAGGCGGAAGCGAGCCGATTTGGCAAAGTGTTTCGCCCGAACAACAACGGGAAGCCCTAAATGCTTTGGTGGCATCCGTATCTCCTGAAAACTTGGCGATTCCTAAAAATATTTTGGATTTGTTTCCGCCTCGCGCGTTTGGCTATGGTCGCACGCGGGAATCATTCAAATCTAAAACAGGTGTTGCCTTTGACGCTTTGGGTGCGGCTGCTTCGGCGAGTGATATGGTTTTTGGCTTGCTATTTCACCCGCAACGCGCTTCCCGTATGATTCAGCAAAAAGCTTTGGATGTCAATCAGTTGGGCTTAGACGAATTGATTGATTTGATGATTGCCAATACCTTTGATAAAAATTGGAACGATGCCTATTTGAATGAAGTTCAACACACGGTAAATTTCTCTTTGTTGGAAAATTTGATGCATTTGTCGGCTTCGGACAGCGTGCATCCACAAGTGAAAGCCATTGTAAATAACAAATTGAATAAGCTTTTGCGCGGTTTTCAGCTTCAAAACCTTGCGTCCTATGATAAAAAAGGCAAAAAAGACGAAACCCCAAAACTATCAAACGCATTCACTGCCGAATACGCCCGTTTGATACTTGACTTCCAAAAAGATTCCGAACCGTGGAAAAAACCGACACCTGCCAACTTGCCGGATGGCTCGCCCATCGGTAGTTTTCAATGTTTGTTAGATGGGTTTTAGGATGAAAATTATTCGGACAAAAGCTATTGGCTGTTAGCTATTAGCCGTTAGCCGTTAGCGATGAATAGTAGTTAGCACACATACTAAGAAAAGCCAGCGGCACATTTGGCACACCCGCCCGTCCGGCAGGCGGGTTTGGTTTTATCGAGACGCAAGCCAAAAGCAAAAAACCTAAAAAGCCAACCGCCAAACGCTTAAAATAGCATCAAAATCATTAAATAAAAAACACCATGATCAACCTGATTAGCGACACCGTCACCAAACCCACGCCGGGCATGCTCGATGCCATGATGCGTGCCGAAGTCGGCGACGATGTGTTCAAACACGACCCGACCGTCAACGCCTTGGAAGCCAAAGTCGCCGAACTTTTCGGCAAAGAAGCAGCCTTGTTTTTTCCGAGTGGCACCATGGCAAACCAAACAGCAATTAAAATTCACACCCAACCGGGCGAACAACTCATTTGCGACAAATGGGCACATATTTTCAATTACGAAGGTGGCGGTGCGTCTTTCAACAGCGGTGTTTCTTGCCGTCTGGTGGACGGCAACCGAGGCATGATGACCGCCGAGCAAGTAGAAGCCGTCATCAATCCGCCGGATTTTTACCACAGCCCGTTGACGACGCTGGTTGAAGTCGAAAACACCACCAATCGGGGAGGAGGTGCTTGTTGGGATTTTGAAGAACTCATAAAAATAAAGAACGTGTGCGAAAAACACGGCTTGGCTTATCACCTCGACGGTGCGCGTTTGTGGAATGCGATGGTCGAAACTTCGGCTATGCCGAAAGATTACGGTCGTTTGTTTGACACCATTTCCGTTTGCTTGTCAAAAGGTTTGGGTGCGCCGGTCGGCTCGGTATTGGTAGGGACAAAAAAGCACATGGAGAAAGCTTTGCGCATCCGGAAAGTGTTTGGCGGTGGCATGCGACAAGCCGGATTTTTGGCTGCTGCGGGGATTTATGCCATCGACCACCAATGGGAACGATTGAAGGAAGACCACCGGAAAGCGAAAGAATTGGGTGAAGCTTTGACAAAACTTTCGCAGGTAGATTTTGTCGAAGAAGTTGAAACCAATATTGTCATTTTTCAACTGAAACCACAGGAAGATATCTCCGGTTTTATGCAATTACTTCAAAAAAACGAAATTTTGATTTCCAACATGGGACAAGGCAAACTCAGGATGGTCACGCATTTGGATTACACGGATGCCATGCACGACAATGTTTTGGAAGTGTTGAGAAATATTTGACAAATTGATTATGCCTCGAAAGGAATCTAAACATTTTCGGGTTTATGGTTTAAAACTATTTTTTGTAAAATCGGACGGTTTGACTACTTTTATAAACCATTTTAAACCAACTAACTCCGACGCATGAAAAAAATAGGACTCATCACGCTTGTTTCCCTTACTTTTGCAGTTGCTTGTAAACAAACAAAAGAAGAAGATTTGACCTTAAAAATTTCCCCACCGACTGCTGAAATTAAAGAGACAGTACTCGAAAAACACGGCGATATTCGTGTAGATCCGTATTATTGGATGAACGAAAGAGACCATCCGGAAGTAATTGATTATCTCGAAAGAGAAAATGACTACTTCGATAAAATGACCGCTCATACAAAGGGCTTGCAAGAAAAAATATTCACTGAAATCAAGTCGCGCATCAAAGAAGATGATCAAAGCGTGCCTTATAAAAAGAACGGATATTGGTACATTACCCGGTATGAAATCGGAAAAGATTATCCCATTTATTCCCGCAAAAAAGAAAGCATAGACGCACCCGAAGAAATTTTATTTGATTGCAACAAATTGGCTGAGGGGCATAATTATTTTCAATTGGGAGGGCTGAATGTGAGTCCGGACAACAAACTCGTTGCGTACGGAATCGACACGGTCAGCCGAAGAAAATACACGATTTACATCAAAAATCTCGAAACCGGCGAAATCTATCCCGAAAAACTGACCAACGCCACCGGCGGATCTACTTGGGCAAACGACAACAAGTCTTTGTTTTTTACGCGAAAAGACGAAGTGACCCTGCGCTCAGATAAAATTTACAAACACCGCTTAGGCACAAAAGCCGATGATGACGAATTGATTTTTGAAGAAACCGACGAAACCTTCAGCACCTATGTTTACAAAACAAAATCAGAAAAATATTTAGTCATCGGTTCGGAAAGTACGCTTACGTCTGAATTTCGAATTTTGGAAGCCGATAATCCGTCAGGTCAATTCAGAATTTTTCAGCCCCGCGAACGCGGATTGGAGTACTCATTTTCGCACTATGGCGATAATTTTTATATCCTGACCAACAAGGACGGCGCGACCAATTTCAAACTGATGAAAACGCCGACAACACAGACAAACAAGGGTCATTGGATAGACGTGATTCCGCACCGAAAAGACGTGATGCTGGAAGACATCGATATCTTTAAAGAATTTCTGGTGTTGAGCGAACGTTCCAATGGCTTGAATAAAATTCGATTTATTCGATGGGATGGTACAGAAGATTATTATTTGCCTTTCGAATCTGAAACCTACACGGCCGGAAGCAACATCAACGTAGATTTTGACACCGATTGGTTTAGATACAGTTACGAATCGTTGACAACGCCCAAATCGGTCATCGAGTTTAACATGAAAACACAACAGAAAAAAGTACTGAAAGAACAGGAAGTCTTGGGCGGAAAATTTGACAAAAACAATTACGAAGAAAAACGACTTTGGGCGACTGCCCGCGACGGCAAAAAAGTTGCTATTTCCATCGTCTATCGCAAAGGTGTCAAGAAAAACGGGAAAACACCGCTTTTGCAGTATGGCTACGGCTCGTATGGCTCAACAGTCGATCCGCATTTCTCGGTCTCGAGATTAAGCCTTCTTGACCGCGGATTCATCTACGCAATCGCACATGTCAGAGGTGGAGAATACTTGGGCAGACCGTGGTATGAAGATGGAAAACTTTTACACAAACGAAATACGTTTACCGATTTTATCGATTGCACAAAATATCTGATAGATCAAAAATACACTTCACCCGAACACGCTTATGCACAAGGTGGCTCGGCAGGTGGATTGTTGATGGGTGCAGTGTTGAACATGGCACCGGAACTCTATCACGGCGTGATTGCCGAAGTTCCTTTTGTGGATGTTGTCACCACCATGCTCGATGACAGTATTCCGCTCACCACTTCTGAATATGACGAATGGGGAAATCCAAACGAAAAAGAATACTACGATTACATGAAATCCTATTCGCCCTATGACCAAGTCATTGCGCAAGATTATCCGAATATTTTGGTGACCACAGGTTACCACGATTCGCAAGTGCAATATTGGGAACCGGCCAAGTGGGTTGCTAAATTGCGGAATTTGAAGACGGATAAAAACAAGCTTTTATTCCATACAAACATGGAAGCCGGACACAGCGGAAGTTCGGCGCGGTTCGAATCGATTAAAGAAACGGCACGCGAATATGGCTTTTTATTAGATTTAGAAAATATTAAGGAGTAATCTGTAAAAATAAATTAAATTTGCAACGTTTTTTGAGTTGAAAAAACTCTAAACCTAAAATACTGAACATGGAAGACTGTAGTAGAATCTACGATAGTGTGTTGGATTTGATTGGCAACACTCCATTGATTAAAATCAATCGCGTCACACAGAATCTCCCCGGCAACTATTATGCAAAAGTTGAAGCTTTTAATCCCGGACATTCCACCAAAGACAGAATAGCACTTCACATTATTGAGAGTTTTGAAAAACAAGGCCTGCTCAAACCCGGATGTACGGTGATTGAAACCACATCCGGCAATACAGGTTTCAGCATCGCGATGGTCAGTATCGTCAAAGGGTATGAATGTGTGTTGGCGGTAACCTCAAAATCTTCTAAAGACAAGATTGACATGTTGCAAAACATGGGTGCAAAAGTCTATGTTTGCCCGGCCAATGTTAGCGCGGACGATCCACGGTCGTACTATCAAGTCGCCAAACGATTGCATGAAGAAATAAAAGGTTCGGTTTACATCAATCAGTATTTTAATCCGTTGAATATAGATGCACATTATCTTTCTACCGGGCCCGAAATTTGGAAACAAACGCAGGGAAAAATAACCCATTTGGTTGCTTGTAGCGGTACCGGAGGAACCATTTCGGGAACCGCTAAATATTTAAAAGAACAAAATCCGGACATCAAAATTATCGGTGTGGATGCCTATGGGTCTGTGTTGAAAACCTATCACGAAACCGGCGAATTGGATCCATCTGAGATTTATCCTTATCGCATCGAAGGATTGGGCAAAAACCTGATTCCCGCTGCGACCGATTTTGACATCATCGACCATTTTGAAAAAGTAACGGACGAAGCAAGCGCACACAAAGCACGTGAAATTGCCCGTACAGAAGGACTGTTTGTGGGTTATACCAGTGGTGCGGTCACACAGGCTATTTTTCAATTGGCGGAAGCGGGCTCGTTTGATAAAAACAGTCATGTGGTGGCTATTTTCCCCGATCACGGTTCGCGTTATATGTCAAAAATATACAGCGAACAATGGATGACCGACCAAGGATTTTTCGACAGCCAGAACGAGAAAACCGAGAAAAGGGTGGAGTTTATCCGATAAAATAGTTTTAGACAGCGTGCCAATGGAGGCTTGGGCTTGATTGGTTACTTTCAAACATTACCATTTTCTTAACGTTTCCATTTTTTAAATTATCCGTACTTTTAGGTCGATGTTAAATTGCACTTTTTCCAACAAGTGCAATTGGCAATTACTTATTTATAATTAGAACTTTGTAGTGTATGAATATAGCCATCGTGTGTTATCCGACTTTTGGCGGGAGTGGTGTGGTAGCGACTGAATTGGGAATCGCCTTAGCTAAAAAAGGGCATCAGGTTCATTTTGTGACTTACAAACAGCCCGTTCGTTTGGCTTTGCTGACCAAAAACGTTCATTTCCACGAGGTTTATGTACCTGAATATCCGCTGTTTCAATACCAACCTTACGAATTGGCGCTTTCGAGCAAATTGGTCGATACGGTCAAACTTCACAAAATCGATATTCTCCATGTGCACTATGCCATTCCGCATGCGTATGCCGGTTATATGGCCAAAAAAATGTTGAAAGAAGAAGGCATTGAAATTCCGATGGT
>PHDQ01000143.1 GCA_002841025.1 Bacteroidetes bacterium HGW-Bacteroidetes-13
GGATTGAAAAGAGCAGATTTTCGTTTTTTTGAATGAAAAATTGAAGGTCGCGGGTTCTTCCGAAGCGTCGGAACCGTTTTTCGCTCTTTTTTTATTTAGAAGTGAGAAGTGCTGATTTTCGTTTTTTGAATGAAAAATTGAAAGTCGCGGGTTCTTCCGAAGCGTCGGAACCGTTTTTCGCTCTTTTTTTATTTAGGATTGAAAAGAGCAGATTTTCGTTTTTTGAATGAAAAATTGAAAGTCGCGGGTTCTTCCGAAGCGTCGGAACCGTTTTTCGCTCTTTTTTTATTTAGGCTCGGATGGTGGAATCGGTAGACACGCAGGACTTAAAATCCTGTAGGCAGAAATGCCTGTGTGGGTTCAAGTCCCACTCCGAGTACTTAGGCAGACCCTTAAACGTCTATTTAATAGACTTTTAAGGGTTTTTTAATATCTTATTTGTACGATTATACAATCTTCAACTCGCCGAATTTACCCCAACAACAAAAACAAGCCTGCTGCCAAACTCGCTCCGACAACCGGACCGACAACCGGAATCCAGGCATATTGCCAATTGCTTTTCCCTTTGTGAGGGATGGGAAGAAAAGTATGCACGATACGCGGGCCCAAATCACGAGCCGGATTGATGGCATAGCCGGTAGTTCCACCCAACGAAAGACCGATTCCGAGTACCAACAACGCAACTGGTAAAGCATCCAAAGCACCCAATGAAGCTTTTTGATTACCTATGCTCGCACCTGAAATATAGAAAACAGCGAATACCAACACAAAAGTCCCGATAACTTCCGACATAAAGTTTTGAAAGCTGTGCTTGATGGCTGGGGCTGTGCTGAATACACCCAGAATAGCATCCGAATTTTCGGTCGCGTCAAAATGGGGTTTGTAATGAAGCCAAGTCAAAGTTGCACCCAAAGCGGCACCCAGTATTTGTGCAAGTATAAAAACCGGAACTTGTGCCCAAGGAAAAGATCCTGCGACAGCCAACCCGATTGTTACAGCAGGATTGAGGTGTGCGCCTGAAATCGAACCGGCGACAAAAACGCCCACGAAAACACCGATTGCCCAGCCGAACACAATCACAATCCAACCGGATTGATGACCATAGGTTTTACTCAGACTCACATTGCAACAAACACCGGCTCCAAATAAAATAAGGAGCATGGTGCCAATCAATTCAGCTATAAAAGGTGTCATAAGGGTTTGTTTTAGTTTACGAATCTAAGAAAAATTCGCAGATAGCAAAACCCAAGTTTCAAATTTAACTAAAGGCGGTATAGAAAACCAATTCCAATCACCAATTGATCGAAATCACTCAACACATATTTTATTTCAGTAATAAATGAAAAATCGCTCGAAAGCGGATATTCAGCTCCCAAACCTAAGTTGATTCCGGCCTCGGAATCAGAACTTTCGTTGAATCGATTATCGACATCCAAGTCAACATAATTGAAACCACCAATTAGATAGGGTTTAAATCCACTCCAATTATTATCCAAGCGATAGTGCAAGTCTGCATTTAATTCAAAGAGAGAAACGTTGTCATTTTCTGTGAAATAAACGATTTCCGGCGAAATTGAAAACTTGCTGTCTAATGCAAACGTCGCTTTTGCACCAATACCAAAACTTTCTATTTCACTTCCGTAGGCAATCTTGCCACCTATTTTTGTTTGTGCATGGGCAGAAATAAATGCAGCAAAACACGCTGCTAAAATCAATTGTTTCATCTTGTGTCAGTTTACTGTTTAGTATCAAAATAACGAATGAATCATATTGATATTTTAACAGTTTTTAATTTTTTCTACAACAATTTTACAGCCCGCAACCTAAGTGCGTTTCCAATGACCGATACCGAACTGAAGCTCATTGCGGCTGCGGCTATCATTGGAGAGAGCAGCAAACCAAAGACCGGAAACAAAACACCTGCGGCTATCGGTACGCCAACCGAATTGTAAATAAACGCAAAAAACAAATTCTGTTTGATGTTTTTCATCACCTTGTGACTGAGTTTGATGGCTTTGACAATTCCGTTCAAGTCACCTTTTACGAGGGTTATGCCGGCACTTTCGATGGCGACATCCGTTCCGGTTCCCATGGCAATTCCCACATCCGATTGAGCCAATGCCGGCGCATCGTTGATGCCGTCGCCTGCCATGGCTACTTTTTTCCCTTCAGACTGGAGTTTTTTAATTTCATTTAATTTGTCTTCCGGCAAACAGCCTGCCTTGAAATGTTTCAAATTCAGTTCTTTGCTGACTGCGGCGGCGGTAAATTCGTTGTCACCCGTCAACATGATGACTTCCAAACCACTATTTTGAAGAGCTTCAATGGCTGCTTTGCTGGTTTTTTTGATGGCATCGCTGATGGTGACATAACCTGCAACTTTTCCTTCGATTGCCAAATAGGAAACGGTTTTTCCTTTTTTCTGTTCACTGACGATTTCTTTTTCGAGCGATTCCGAAATCAATACATCTTCTTGTTCCATCAACTTTCGATTGCCCAAAGCAGATTTTTGACCTCCGATTTTGGCTGTAACACCCATGCCGGTCACCGCATTGAATTCTTTGATATCAAGGGGTGAAACGTTCTTTTCTTCCCCGTATTTGACAATAGCTTCTGCCAACGGATGTTCGCTTTGTTGGTTGATGGAAACCAACATTTGCAAGACTTTTTCATCCGAAAATTCTCCGCCTGTCGCAACTATTCGCTCAACCGAAGGTTTTCCCTCTGTGACCGTTCCGGTTTTATCGATGATGAGCACATCGACGTGACTGAGTTTCTCAAGTGCTTCAGCGTTTTTGATGAGTACCCCGTTTTGCGCACCTTTGCCGACACCGACCATGACCGACATAGGTGTTGCCAAGCCCAAAGCACAAGGACAAGCAATAATCAGCACTGCGATGGCATTCACAAAGGCATAAACATACCGAGGTTCGGGACCGAAAATAGCCCAGACCACAAAAGTAAGAATGGATATTCCGATTACTATGGGGACGAAATATCCGGCTACGCGATCGGCTAATTTTTGAATAGGGGCTTTGGAACGGCTTGCATCGTTGACCATTTTGATGATTTGCGCCAAGAGCGTTTCAGAACCTACTTTTTCGGCTGCCATCACAAAAGATTGGTTGCCGTTGACTGTGCCCGAACGAACTGCATCTTTGATTTTTTTGCTAACCGGCACGGGTTCGCCCGTAATCATTGATTCATCTACATTGCTTTCTCCCTCCGTCACGCTTCCATCCACCGGAATTTTCTCACCGGGTTTGACCCGAAGCAAATCTCCTTTTTGAATGGCATCGACCGCAACGCGAACCTCTTTGCCGTCCACTATTTTTGTGGCAGTATTGGGGGCTAATTTCAGCAAGGCTTTAATCGCACCGCTGGTTTGCGAATGTGCGCGCGCTTCGAGCAACTGACCCAACATGACCAAGGTTAGTATCACGGTAACCGCCTCAAAATATACGAAAACCGTTCCGTTACTGCTTTTGAATTGATCCGGAAAAACACCCGGGAAAAGCAGTGCGAAAGTGCTGTACACAAAGGCTATTCCCGCACCGATTCCGATGAGGGTGAACATGTTCAGATGGCGGTTGACAACCGATTTATAAGCGCGCTCGAAGAACATCCAGCAGGTGTAAAACACCACGGGAAGCGAGAGGGCAAATTGAAACCAATTCCAATATTGTTGCGGAAACAAATTGTAGAGCGGCTCGCCCGGAATCATTTCTGACATGGCGATGAGAAATACCGGCAGGGTGAAAAGCACGGAAAGTTTGAATTTTCGCAGGAGATTGTCGTAGGTTTTATTTTCTTCTTCAACTTCCGTTTCTATGGGAATCAAATCCATGCCGCAGATGGGGCAATCACCGGGCTTGTCCCTTATAATCTCGGGATGCATCGGGCAGGTGTATTGGACACCGGCATTGATTTTGGGTTGTTCGACCAAATCCATTCCGCAAACCGGGCAGTCGCCGGCTTTGTCGTAGGTTTTATCGCCTTCACAATGCATCGGACATTCATACACGCCGCTTCCTGTTGATTTTTTTGGATGATGAGATTTATCGTGATGATGATGCGGTTTTTCACCCACGGGGTGGATGGTGTAGTGCAGTTTGTCGTTTTCGAATGCTTTCCGGAAAACTTCAATCGGCAAAGCTTTTTTTGTTTCGACGATGGCCTCTTCTTTTTCCAGATTAACGAACGCACTGATAACGCCGTCTATATTGGAGAGCGATTTTTCGGCATTGTTTCGGCAACCATTGCAGGTCATTCCGGAGATATGATAGGTGGTTTTCATGATTTTAAGTATAATGTTAATTTAACAAATAAATTTGCGTTAGGGATAGAAGTGTAAATCCTTTTTTTGGTTTTTTAGCCAAAAAAAGATTGCAACGGATAGCCCGACCCCAACAAGGCTATGAAATAGACTTTGTTGGGGGAACGCCCAAAAAGTAGTGTTTTATACAGAACTTATCCCTTTAATTGCAACATCCCTTTTCTTGAATGGAGGGGCATTTTTCGGTTCCATAGCTGCAATAAACACAACAATCGCCTTCGAGGGGACGGAGTATTGTATGACAGTTTTCGCATTCATAAAAAAACTGACATGCATCGGTTGGCATTTCTTCTGTTTTTTGGTGACTGCAAGTGGGGCAGGTAATTGTGGATTGCGTTTTCATGTATTTTTAATTATAATTGACAACTGTATAACCCGTTGCATTAATGGTTTTTTCTATTTCTTCTATCGATGTTTTACTGCTGTCAAATTGAACGAAGACATCCCCATTTTCGTAGGATGCTTTTGAAGAAACTACGCCTTCGAGTTTATTCACTTCATGATCAATGTGTTCGGCACAGCCGATGCAGGTCATTCCGCTGATGGTTAAATGAATGGTTTGGACATCAGATTTGTCTATATACACAATTTGTTTCTCTGTTTTTGGGAAAAAAACAGCTGCATAGTAAGGAAATGCCAACATCAACGCGGCAAAAACAGTCACAATTGCCAAAAAAGATTTAGACTGTAGAAATTTTCCGCTTTTCAATTCATTGTTCTTTGAATCAATTGGTTCACAAGCACAAGCAATATTCTTGTCGCGTTTTATTTTTTGATACCAAGCAAGGCTCAAGATCAAGACGGTAATTGCAATGAGATAAGGTCTAAACGGTTCCATGAACGAAAATGTGGAAGCGATACCGGAAGTACCCGAAATAAGAGCCAATACAGGAGTAATACAACAAAGCGATGCGGCAACACTGGCTAAGATACTGCTCCCGATGAGTTTCTTGTTTGTTTTCACAGAGGAATGATTTATTTTTTTGTTAATGTTATCAACTTTTTTATGGGTGATTGATGACAGTTCTATTTTGTACATATCGATTTCATATCGTTAAAGTTTGGTCTTCAAGCAAAATAAAAAAGGGTTTGAATAATTGTTCATATTCTTTGGTAACGGAATAATAGATTGTTTGTGCTTCTTTGACAGAGTCAATCAACCCGCGGTCTTTTAGTTTTCTCAAGTGTTGGGAAACGGCGGGCGCAGTCATGCCGAGCACATCGCTCAAGTCGCAAACACACAATCTTTTTTCTTCATACAACATGAAAAGTATGGTCAACCTGACTTTGTTGCCGGCTAACTCAAGTTTATTAGACAAGTTTTGAAAAGAGCCGTTGAGTACGGAAATTCTTTCCTTGCAACGATTTATTTGATGGATATCGGCCTGAAGTCTTAGGCATGAGACATTTTTCATTTCACAAAGATAAGGATTTATTTAGTGATTAAGCAAGTACTTAAATAAAAAACGTAAAATACTTAATACCATCCTTGAGTAATTGCGAAGGATTTGACATAAAAAAGGCTGCCATTTCTCAGGCAACCTCTTTATCCAATTTAATTTTTTTTCTCAAGCAAACATCAAAATGAGCAATTGCGCTCCGATGATTCTCAAAATCATGGTCAACGGATAGACGGTGGCGTAGGTTGCGGAAGGAATGTCGTTGCCGGCCATTTTCAAAGCGAAATTAAGCGCGGGTGGGTCAGTGGAAGCTCCTGCCAACAAACCGCAGACTTCAAAAAAGGTTTTTTTGAAATATTTTTTGGCGATGTAACCAACGGTCAACAATGGGACTATGGTAATAACGATTCCGAAAAAAATCCAATACCAACCCGAATTTTCGGTAAA
>PHDQ01000144.1 GCA_002841025.1 Bacteroidetes bacterium HGW-Bacteroidetes-13
CCGAGTTATCGCGCCACCCGCTTGGAAAAAGACACCACGCGCGCACGTGCCAACACCTTAAGAGAAATACTGACCCACAACACCAAAGTCAATCGATTCGACAGCGAACAACTCAAAGAAGTATTTGATTTGTGTCTGAGTTGCAAAGGTTGCGTGGGTGAATGCCCGTCGAATGTGGATGCGGCGAGCTTAAAAGCCGAGTTTCTTTATCAATATCAAAAATCAAATGGCGTTCCGTTGCGCTCCAAAATTTTCGCCTATAACAACAGCTTCAATCGGTTGGGTAGTAAATTTTCTTCAGTAACCAATTTTTTATTTACAAACAAGTTGACTGCCGGAGTATTAAAAGCAATAACCGGAGTGGCATCGAAGCGTACGCTGCCCTTGCTCTCGAAAATAAGTTTGGAGAAATGGGTGCAAAAATCAACTGCAAAACCGAACGACTCAAAACTGAAATCGGTGTATTTTTTTATCGATGAATTCACCAACTACCTCGACACATCGGTAGGCATTGATGCCATCGAGTTACTTCAGGGATTGGGATACGACGTTCAATTTGTCAAGCATACGGAAAGCGGTCGGGCTTTTATTTCCAAAGGATTGTTGGATCAAGCCAAAAGATTTGCAGACGTAAATGTATCCGCATTCAAAGACATCATAACCGAAAACACGCCATTGATTGGCATTGAACCGTCTGCCATCTTGACCTTCAGGGACGAATATCTGCGATTGGCTACCGACAAAAATGCTGCCAAAAAAATAGCGGAAAACACGTATTTGATTGAGGAATTTCTTCAAAAAGAAATGAAAGCCGGAAATATTTCTAAATCAAAATTTCAAAGAGATAAAAAAATTATCAAAATACACGGGCATTGTCATCAGAAAGCTTTGTCAGGAATAGAGCCTACCTTTTTTGTGCTTAATTATCCGGAAAACCATATAGTAACTATTATCCCATCAGGTTGTTGCGGGATGGCTGGTTCATTCGGCTACGAAAAAGAACACTACGGTCTCAGCATGCAAATCGGGGAACAAACCCTTTTCCCCGCAGTTCGCAAAGCAGAGCCTGACACAATCATCGCTGCTGCCGGAACCAGTTGCCGGCATCAAATCATGGATGGTACAAAGCGCGAAGCCCTGCATCCGGTGACCATATTGAGACAGGCATTGGTAGGATAAAATTAAAGTGTTGTTAAAACTAAAATTCTAGATTAAGTTTGATTTTAACATTTCGTCTTAAATGAAGTTGACCAAAACAAGTTTATACATTTTGTTCAAACTTGTCAAATCAATTTTAAACCTATCAAACTTAGATGCTGAAGTATTTCATTTTTTTGCTTGTTGTGGCCTATTATCATTCCGCACAGGCGCAGGCTTTTAAAGAAAATCATCGGATAAAGTTTGGATTGATGTATGGCTGGGCAGATCAGTCGCCCTACAAAGAAGCTGATTATTCATGGGAGAGCAACCAAATAAAGTTGCAATTCAGCTACTTGTTGAAAAAAGGACGAGTAATCGATTATGAGCTTCTTTTTGAACCGCAATTAAACATTACAAAGTTTCGTCAATTTAACCGGACTCTCAACCTAACTGAGGAAGAAAGAAAAGCAAACAAGGTCGTTGATCAAGCGCATTTGCTTGAATATGGAATCACCAATGGCGTATTGTTCAGGCATCATCTGACAAAATATTTAAGCACTTACGGCATCATCAGCTTTGGCGCACTTTACCTCGGCAATTCAACTGCGCGATTGGCCAAGGGAATCAATTTTGCCAGCCAAGCCTCTTTGGGCATCAGCCTTCAAACCTTCAAAAATACATCTTTCGATATTCGAGCAGGTATGCGCCATCTTTCCAATGCCGGACTCAAAAGCCCAAACAGTGGTGTAAACACTTTTCATGTTGAAACGGGATTTATGATCAGCCTATAATTTTTTTGAAAATGTTCCGTTTATGGTTTAACAAAAAGTTAGTTTAACAACGTTTTACCGTTAATAATTTACAGTTTAACGAAATAATGATGTAGTAAAACATTTTTGTTTATTTTTGCAAAAACAATATTAGCCGACTACCAATATGCTACTAACAACTACAATGTTGTTTTTATTAACAGGAGACATCAATCCGCCCCCACCAATGACTCCGCCGCCACCGCCGCCGGGTCTTCCAATAGATCAAGGCTTGATGGTTATGATTTTTGTTGCTGTTTTTTTAGGTGTTTTGTTTAAAATAAAGATTGTCAAGACCGCGTTTTCAAGAGTTTAGTCACATATTTCCCAATAACATCAAATTCTAAATTTACCAAATCTCCTTTTTTCAGCGAATTGAAATTGGTGTGTTCTAATGTATAAGGGATAATAGCTACTTCAAAGCTGTTTTCCCCGGAGTTGACCACTGTAAGACTTACTCCGTTGAGTGTAATTGAACCTTTTTCGATGGTTATATTTTGAAGTTTTGCATCGTATTCAAAACCAAAAATCCAACTTCCGTTTTTTGCTTCTGCTTTTACACAAACGGCAGTTTGGTCAACATGCCCTTGCACGATGTGTCCGTCCAATCGATCGCCGAGTCTCATCGCTCTTTCCAGGTTAATTAATTCGCCTACTCGAACGTTTTTAAGATTCGATTTATTCAAAGTTTCTTCTATGGCTACAACGCTGTGGGTGTTTTTTTCTTTGTCAAAAGAAGTCACGGTCAAGCAAACACCGTTGTGCGCCAAACTTTGATCGATTTTTAATTCGTTTGAGATGGAACTTTCAATGGTGATAACCAAGTTGCTTTGTTCTTTTTTTAAGGATTGAACGATTCCTATACACTCGATAATACCGGTAAACATTGTCAGGATTTATTAATTACATTTGTAGCTTCAAAGATAAGAATACTAAAGCGTTTGCAGACCATGAGTAACGAAAAAATCAAAGTAGGAATTTCCGTGGGTGACCTCAATGGAATTGGCACGGAGGTCATTCTCAAAACATTCGAGGAATCTATGATGCTCGATTTGTGTACACCGGTGATTTTCGCATCGACCAAAACACTTTCTTTTATAAAAAAACATTTTGATTTTCAGCAACTTTTCTACGGCATCAATCATCCAAAAGATGCCTTAGAAGGTAAAATAAATGTTGTCAATCTTTGGAAAGAAACGCCCGAAATTGAATTTGGTAAAGCAGATTTTGAAATCGGAAAATTGGCATTTCAATCGCTCCGAGAAGCAACCAAAGCACTGAAAGAAGGCACGATTGATGTATTGGTAACAGCTCCAATCAACAAGCACACGATTCACTCTGAAGAATTTAATTTCCCAGGTCATACTGACTATTTAGCCAAGGAATTAGCTGGAGACAGCCTGATGCTGATGGTGAGCGAAAATTTGCGCGTGGGACTTCTTACAGATCACGTTCCTGTGAGTGAGGTAGCAAATCACCTCAACGAGGAACTGATTAAAAAGAAAATACGCTTGCTCATCCATTCGTTACAAACGGATTTCGGTATTAGCAAACCAAAGATTGCTTTACTCGGTATCAATCCGCATTGTGGCGACAACGGTGTCATTGGGCAGGAAGACGACACCATTCTTATACCCGTCATTCAACAATTCAAATCCGACAAAATTCTGATTTACGGACCGTACGCAGCAGACAGCTTTTTTGGGTCGGGCAATTATAAAAACTTTGACGGTATCTTGGCGGCTTATCACGACCAAGGATTGGTGCCTTTTAAAACCTTGGCGTTTGGCGGGGGCGTTAATTTTACGGCGGGATTGTCTCATATCCGGACTTCCCCCGATCACGGTACCGGATTTGATATAGCCGGAAAAAATCTCGCGGATCCGGGTTCTTTCCGTCAAGCAGTTTATACAGCCATCGATGTTTTCCGCAATCGCAGTAACCATCAAACTGACACTCAAAATCCGCTCAAAAAACTATCTAAGAATACATCAGAAAGATACAATCCATAAATCAAATTCATCGACGGCTTTTTAAAGCGTTTCATACAAGTTCAAGTTAAAATTAATTGAAAATCATTTCGATTTTATAAAATTTGCGTAACTTGTTACCTATTAATTCGATAGCTCGATGAAAACAGTTTTTATACTTTTGATTAATCTGATATTGACTACTGCTTACACCCAATCGTTAGAAGGTGCTTGGCAACTCACTCAACGCAATGGCGAACCCGTTAGTGACTATGAAGTAATCGCCATTTACCAGGATGATTATTTCGCTTTTGGTGCGAAAGAATCAAAAAGCAATGCTTTTTTAAACGCAGCAGGCGGTACCTACAAACTATCAGGAAATACATATACTGAAATCCGTGATTTTGACACCCAAACACCTGAAAGAATAGGTAAAACCATTTCTTTTTCGGCAGAATTAATCGAAGAGTATTTGACGTTAACTGATGACGTTTCACGCACAATTTGGAAAAGAATTTCCTCCAGCAGAGATTCGCTGACTCACAATTGGGTTATAACAGGAAGGATGCGAGACGGAGGGGTAAGTCACAATACACCTGGCGACCGACGAACCATCAAAATATTGAGTGGCGAACGCTTTCAGTGGGTCGCTTTTAATTCAGTCACCAAAACATTCAACGGCACCGGGGGTGGAATTTACACCGCTATTAACGGAATTTATACAGAAAACATAACTTTTTTTTCAAGAGATGCCAACCGTGTCGGAGCAAGTTTGAAATTTGAATTTGAGGTGAAAGACGGCGCATGGCATCACAAAGGCAAAAGCTCCAAGGGCGATCCTATATACGAAATATGGTCTGTTTACAAAGAAGCCTTTCAGAAGGAATAGAAATTCAGGACTCAATATAGCGATAACCATGTTTTACCGTCATCCTCTTTGTCGAACTCAAGGAGTCGCTCAATAAAAATTACCATTGGGATCAAAATGTTTTAGAAATTCATTTTTGTTAAAATGTTCTTCTTCCCATCGGTATTCTATGAAACATTTGTGTCGGAAGATGCGAAAAGACTTTGGGATAGATTTGAATTTGTTTTTACGCCCAAGCATGGGGAGTTGGTTATTGAAAAAGAAAGAGATTTTGCCGGCACCCGTTCAAAAATCAAATTTCAACTGAACAGACACCTTTTCCTTTTTTTCCGTATTCAAATTAGACAGCGAAATGCCGAGTAATCGCACCGAATTTTCTAGTTTTTCTTGATAGAGCAACTCTTTGGCGGTTTCTAAAATCAACAGGTTGTCGGCGATGAAATAGGGCAAGGTTTTGCTGCGCGTATGCACCGAAAAATCGCTGTATTTAATTTTTAGTGTGATGGTTTTGCCGGAAATCTTGCTTTTATGAAGCGATTTTGACAACGATTCACAGATTTTCCGGAGTTGCTCAACCATAAAAAGTTCAGAGGTCAGATTCTCGAAAAATGTGCGCTCTGCCCCGACCGATTTTCTGATGCGGTTGGGTTTTACTTCACTCTTGTGAACGCCTCGGACAATGTGATAATAGTGCGCACCCGACTTTCCAAAATGTTTCACCAAAAAATCCAGCGGTTTTTCTTTGAGATGCCGTCCTTCAAAAATGCCAAAACCAAACATTTTTTCTGCCGTGACTTTTCCGATGCCGTAAAACTTTTGAATGGGAAGATTTTCCAAAAAACTTTCGACCTCGTCCGGCGGAATGGTTTTCTGACCGTTGGGTTTGTTGATGTCGCTCGCCACTTTCGCCAAAAACTTGTTGATGGAAATTCCCGCGGAAGCCGCCAATCCTGTGCCAGAAAAGATGCGTTGCCTAATTTCCGTTGCCAAAAGCGATGCGCTCGGATTGCCTTTTTTGTTTTGGGTGACATCCAAATAGGCTTCGTCTAATGAAAGTGGCTCCACCAAATCGGTGTATTCAAAAAAGATTTTTCGGATGGTCTGAGAGATTTCTTTGTACCGTTCAAACCGTGGTTTGACGAAAATCAAATCGGGACACAATTCTTTGGCCAACCGACCCGAAATTGCACTTCGCACACCGAATTTTCGTGCTTCATAACTCGCTGCCGCTACCACCCCGCGCAATTCACCACCACCAACAGCAATCGGTTTTCCCCTGAGTTCGGGATTGTCCAACTGCTCAACCGAAGCAAAAAAAGCATCCATATCGATGTGGATGATTTTTCGGACGGGAAGGGTTTCGGTTTCCATGACA
>PHDQ01000145.1 GCA_002841025.1 Bacteroidetes bacterium HGW-Bacteroidetes-13
CGTTGCCAGTAATGCTAAACTAACCAATGAACAAAGGAACTAAATTTTATAATTGCGACTTCCAAGTACACTCACCGAGAGATATAAACTGGTCAGGAGTAAAACCAACTTCTGATGAAGACCGAAACGAATATGCGGAAAGATTTGTATTAGCTTGTCGAGATAAAAATGTAAACGCAGTTGCAATAACGGACCATCACGACCTAACTTTTTTTACATACATTAAAAATGCTGCAAATAATGAAGTTGATTCAACAGGCCTACCCATTCCAGAGGCAAATAAACTTGTCGTTTTTCCTGGGATTGAATTAACATTAAGTAATCCACCTTGTCAAGCCTTATTAATTTTAGATGCAGATTTTCCAGAAGACCAATTTACAAGAATCTTACATAAACTTGCTCTGGAACCAAATCCAGTAGAAGAAGCATCTACTCAACCGACAATTCCAATTCCATCAGATGTTATAAATGGAATTCCCGATTTACACACAAAACTAAATACAATTGATATCCTTAAAGGAAAGTATATTGTATTACCACATATATCAAAAGGACATAAAGGACTTTTAAGACGTGATTTTTACGAACATTACAAAAAAATGCCTTGTGTTAGTGGTTATAAAGATGGCTCAATACCAGACAATGACCAAGGTTACTTGAATATAATTAATGGTCAGGATAGAAATTATGGTTTTAAATCTGTCGCAGTCTTTCAAACCTCTGATAATAGAAAAGAAACTTTTGAAGACCTTGGAACTAGCACAACTTGGGTAAAATGGGCAATCCCAACAGCAGAAGCTTTAAGACAAGCTAGTCTTGCTAAAGAATCTAGAATGTCTATAAATGAACCTGAACTTCCTCAAGTTTTCATTAATAAAATCAGCGTAACAAATTCAAAGTTTTTAGGAAGAATTGAACTTGAATTAAACCAACAATACAATGCCTTCATTGGCGGTAGAGGAACTGGAAAATCGACAATTTTAGAATACATTCGCTGGGGACTTTGTGACCAAATTATTGGTTCACACAATTTAGAAAATCAGTCAGAAATATTAAAAAGAAGACAAGTTTTAATAGACAAAACTTTAGTGCCTTTTTCTGGAGAAGTTCGTATTAGTTGTATCATAAATGGAATTGAGCACATTGTAAAAAGAAATTCAGTTACTAAAGAGATTCAATTAAAAATTGGAACAAACGAATTCTCTAAAGTATCAGAAGATGAAATTCGTAGATTAATTCCAATTCAGGCTTACAGTCAAAAACAATTAAGTAGCGTTGGTGTAAGAACAGAAGAACTCAAAAGGTTTATACAACAGCCAATTTCTAACGAGTTAAATGATATTCGATTTAATCTACGAGAAGTATCTAAAAACATCAAATTAGCTTACAATAACTTAATTAGGAAAAAAGAAATTCAGACCGAGATTGTGGAATTAAATCTACAATCAAAATCAATAACTGAACAGGTTGAAAACTTAAGAAAGTCATTAAAGGGAATTAGTGAAGATGATAAAAAAGTAATTCAAACGAAACAGCTTTACGAAAACGAAAAAACATACATTCAAGAATCTAGAAACGAAATTGATTTATTCAAAAATAAGTTTAAAGAAATCCAATTGTCATTAGAGGATTATCCAAATTTACTTGATAGTGGAACAGCTATTCAAAACAGAGATTTAATCGACAAAATAGAAAAAGAGAAGATTTCTAAATTTGATACAATAAAATCTAAATTATCAGAATTACTAGAACAATTTAAAGATGAAAATTTAGTTGAGCTAAATAAATTGATATCGGATTGGGCAACTCTTAAAACTACATTTGACGCAAGCTATAATCAAATAAAGGAAAAGGCAACATCAAACGAAAGTACGATTAAAGAAATAAATAATCTTGAAAACCGAACTCGTGAAATCACTAATTCAGTAAATGAAAGATTGACTAGAATTAAAGAACTTGGAAATCCAGAAACCAATTTTTCTGAACAGAAGGATATTTGGTATGAATTTCATAGAAAAAAGGTCGCCTTATTAGACAACCAAGCCACACAGTTTACCAAATTATCAAATGGCATAATTAAGGCAGAGGTAACTAAAAATATTAGTATAGAAATTATCAGGGAACAACTAGTAAATTCCTTTACAGGCTCACGAATAAATCGAGATAAAATAGATGCTATTTGTGAACAAATAACTCAAAGTGAAAATCCAATGGAAACTTGGAAATCACTTTTAGAAGAGTTACGCTTACTCGCTGAATATAGAATAACGGAGGACAAACCGATTCAATTACCAGAGACAAAAATTTTAACAGAGGCTGGGCTAAATGATGGTAATCGAGAGAAAATAGTGGAATTGTTTAAACCTGAAAATTGGCTATCAATGATGACACAGGAAATAGAATTTGAGCCATCTTTCTTCTATTCAACTGGAAACGCAATGGAAGATACTATTCCGTTTGCAGAGGCTTCAGCAGGTCAACAAGCAACAGCATTGTTATCCGTACTTCTAAACCAAGAGGGAATTCCTTTACTTATAGACCAACCAGAAGATGATATTGACAATAGAGCAATTAATGATATCACGCAAAATATTTGGGCAGCTAAAAGTAAAAGACAATTAATTTTCACAAGTCATAATGCTAATCTTGTGGTTAATGGAGATGCCGAATTAGTTGTTTGTTGTGACTATAAAGAATCCAGTCAGCAAACTCAAGGAGAAATAAAATTTGAAGGTTCAATAGATAATCCAGAGATAAAAAATGAAATAACAACTATTATGGAAGGTGGAGAAAAGGCATTTATTTTACGGAAAGAAAAATACGGATTCTAAAAAGCACTACTGGCAACAATGTATATAAAAAATAGACGAAACAGTAATAAATTCAAAGCTTTTGGCTCGTATCAAAGTTTGTGCTTAACCGAAAGTTTCGTGCTTCTAAATCGCCTACTTTTCATATACTAGACCGTTGTGCAACATATGAACAATCCAATGAAATACATATTATTACTCGGAATTCTGATTTCATTTTCCGGAACAAATCTATTTGCTCAATCAACTTCTGACAGTCTTAAACCAAAAATGAAAATGGTTAAAGAAGTCATTTATAAACCAGAAAATGGCGAATTAAAAAGTCGAGAAAATCTATTTGATTCAAAAATAACTTCATATATGATTTTTGATAAAAATGAGAAAGTTATTGAGAACGTACAATATGAAAGAAACGGTACGCTTTACGAGAAAAATATTTACGAAAGAAATGAAGATGGAGTTGCACAAAGAGCTATTAAAAAAAATTCATCAGATGAATTAATAAGCTATTCGACTTATGAGTACGATTCCAACGACAATATGATTGCTGTTAAAACTTATGATTCGGATAACAATCTTACAAACATTCAATTAAATGAGTATGACGAGAATGGAAATAAAATTGAGATGTTACTCAAAAGTCCTGAAAGTGAAAATGGTTGGAAATATGTTTACAAATACAATTTTGAAAACAAAAAAATTGAACAATTCAGATATAAACCTGATGGCAGTTTAAAAGACAGACGAACGTACACATACGATGAAAATGGAAACGAGAACATCGAAATTATGTTAAAACCTGATGGAAGTTTCACGAAATTCGTGTCTGAGTATGATGAAATGGATAATTTGACTATTCAAAATTGGTTTAACGAACAAAACGAAAAAACACACCAAACAACCTTCGAATATGTTTATGACGAAATGAAAAATTGGATTTCAAAAAGACGAAGCTCTAATGGAGAATTAGGAATGGTTTGGGAAAGACAAATTGAATATTACGAATAAAAAAATACGTTGCACAACAGCGGTTTTGCGTAATTGCGGGGCTTGTGCTAAATCGAAATTAAAATGCTTTTAATGATGTTTGGTGCTAAATTGAAAATTAAGTACATTTAATCCGCAACTACGCAAAGCCACGAGACGTTAGGCGTAATGCTAATACATCGCACTATTTGCATTTTCTAATCCTTTTAAAGCGTTTTTACATATTTCAACGGCTTTATTATGCCCAGACCGTCTGCCTTTATTGTAAACGTCTATTACAATTCTTGCAACTAAATCTTTTTTAGCTTCGTTTGATAAGTCTTGATTTTCTTTTAGAGCGAATATTCTAAATATTTCGTCTGCTACTTGTGCTGCTATCATAATTTTAAGACTTTAAAGCACATACGCCCAACAATATGTATAAAATATAGGCGGTTCAGTGCTGGTTTATACTTTTCTACTTTCTATTTAGTTTTGTGTAGGTGGATAAGGCAGTAATTGCTATTCGCCTACATTTCATACATTTAACGTTAGCGGTCATTGTAAAGGACGACATTACAGCAACACGACAGACAATTAATATTAACCATAAAACCAAATAAAATGAAAATTGAATGCACCGACAAAAAAACATTTCAGTTAACCGACAACGGACAATCGGCAGGACAACTGACTTATAAAAGTTTGTTTTCATATAACGCTGAAATTATATTGACAAATTCTGACCGTTACGAAATAAAACCCGTAGGTTTTTTCGGGACGAGTATTGCCGTTACAAAAAACGAGACAGAAATTGCCAACCTAAAAATGAATTGGAAAGGACAAATTGTTATGACTTTTCAAGACGGGCAGGAATTTGTTTTTAAGGCGAAAGGTGCATTTCTCGACAAATATTTTATTGAAAACAAAAAAGAGGAAAAACTAATACAGTTTGACCCTCATTTTAATTGGAGTAAGTTTACTTACAACTATGACATTTCTTACGACAAAAAACCAGAGGACATTTTATTTGTTTTATTGGGTGTTTATGCTGCTAATTATTTTATAGCTGTTATGTCTGGAGCAATTGTTTCGTAAAGTATTTTTATGCAGTTTTGCAGGGACAGTATAAACTGTGTGACAGTCAAGCAGAAAATAAACATTTATGTAAACGGACAATGACGAAAAAAATAACAACGAACCGCTAACATCACCTACCCAAAAGTGGCGGTTCAGTGGTTAAATCAAGCTTTGTACTTCTATCAAAGTTTGTGTATATTTGACAATGAAGTGCTTCGAAATCGCCACCTTTGGGTAGCTGTAAAACGTTATGCCTCACCCTAAAAGACAACACGACCGACAATAAACGAACAGAAAAATGAAAGACAAAATGCCAACGCTTCTGCAAAATCAAAAGAGCTGCATCCCAACGCTCAAAGCCGACACAATGCAGCACATTTGCTTTTGCTCCTACGCACACGACCAACTAACAGACTTTTCATAAATGATATTAAACGAGACATATTATCAGAAACTTTTGGAGAAATTCAATGATGTTCAACATCTTGAGACAAATTTTTCTAACAATATTATCGCCTTGACTGTAAAAATTATCCTTAAACACTTCCAAGAAAACAAACCACTTCACATAAACTTTCAAAACTCAAAAGAATCTTTGTTGAAAGTTGCAGGACATCTATACGTAGAGTTGGCAAATGACATTTATAAAAACCATTATGACTTGCCCGACAATTACTGCATAGGTGATAAATTAAAAAGGATTAGAGATAACCAGTATTACGAAATAACAAATATTGGAAAAGACGATTATACTCTTAGACAAATTTTAAGAAAGAGAAAAACCGAAATTTCACCTGCTACCCTTTCAGGAATAAATTATGACAGGTTGACGAAAAATTTTGTGAAAATTGATGGAGGAACTGGAATTAGCGAAAGAACCATAAAAAACTACTTTTCATTTTTTGAAAATCTCAATGATGAGAAAAGCGATTTTCCAAGACTGAACTTTGACAGACATACCGTATTCATTTCTAAAAAGCCATTGTGGGATAGTTTAAGCGAGAAGAATAAAATACCATCAATCTATTTACCTAACCCAAGAGAAGAAAACCACCTTTCAGAAACTAAATCAATTCCAGCATTATCAGATTGTCTTGTTTATTTTACTCCAAAATATGAAGTCTGCTATCAGCAAATTATACAGCAAGACAAAAAAATAAAAACAATAATTGTCTTCGATACAGAGGCAGCCCAGATTGAACAAATGATACTTGACAAACAAAGATTTGGCTTCAATTTAATTGTACTGTCAAATAGTCTTTCCCCTCAAAAAAACACTTCAATACCTA
>PHDQ01000146.1 GCA_002841025.1 Bacteroidetes bacterium HGW-Bacteroidetes-13
GTCGATATTCCTTATGAAAGAGAAGAAATTTACAAAAAATCTTTTTTGGGATATGAATCATTGGCAGCGTCTTTTCCGCAATTTGAGTTCAACTACACGAGCCTAAAAACTTCTACTTACAGCACGCCACTCACCTATATGGGATTTAGCGGCTACCTGAATCCGATTACAAATGAAGCGCAGGTGGACGGCATCATGCCCCTGAACAAAATGCCCATCACCGTTCTGCACGAGCAAGCGCATCAATTGGGTTATGCTGCGGAAAACGAAGCAAATTTTGTGGGGTATTTGGCTGCTATTCATCATCCGGATGCTTATTTTCGGTATGCCGGATATACTTTTGCGCTCCGCTATTGCTTGAACGAACTTGCCCAACGCGACCGTGAAAGTTTTGAGATTTACTTAAAAAAAGTGAACAAAGGAATTTTGAAAAACTATCAAGAATCAACTGATTTTTGGAAGAAATACGAAAACCCTTTCGAGCCGATTTTTGCAAAAACTTTTGACACCTACCTCAAAGCCAATCAACAAAAACAAGGCATCAAAAGTTATAATTACGTTGTCGGATTGTTGGTAGCTTACAGCCAAATTGAAAACTAAATTTATTTGTAACTATTCAGCTGTTCAAATGAATTCCGTTTTAACCGTCACTTCGAGTGGTTTTTAATAGTAATGCGACCGCTTTACTATTAAAAATTGCCTGTCTGCCACAGGCAGGTATCGAGAAGCTTGCTATTGTAGCGTTCTCGATACGTTTTATTAAAAAAAGCTATCACATTTTTCAATAAAACACTCGAACAGACGAATTTTGTATCGATTTTTCATTAGACTGAATATAGTTACATTTATTTTAAATACGTTTCAAATACGGGGTCAAAAAGATTCAGAGATGAGTCTTTGATAGTTCCGTCCGAATTGATTAAAAAAGTTTTTGTGATGTTTTTAATCACCAAATCCTCGGATAATTTTTTAAAATCAAGTGCTCTGAATTCTGTGCTTACATCCAATTTGTTGTCTGAAATCTCGCCCAACCACTGTTCATGATTAGCTGAAGTACTGATGGTTATAAATTTTATGTTTGGAAAATCTTGCTTGAGTTCAGCTATTTTTTCATGTTCGTTTTTAAAATGCCCTATTAAATTCGAATCCCAAAAGCAAATAACCGCTTCATGTCCTTTCAACATTTGCATCAAATTGACCGTTTCGCCGTTCGCGTTAGCCACCCAAATATCGGGCAAATTGCTCCCTTTGGATATTCTCAGCACGTTTTCCGCCAACCCGTCAATATCCATTTTGATTTCCTGATTTTGGATAATTCCATCAAATTTGTGCATAAATTCGTTGATCGCTGTACTGTCTTCTTCGTTAATCAGAAATGAAACCGCACTGTCCTGAAGCAACATGTCTTTGACGTTCGTATTGACAATCAGGCTGTCTATCAACGAAAGTTTGTGCAAATTGTGGTGGATTGAAAATTTTGTCGAAGTCGGTTGGCTTTTGCAATCTGTCAAACATTTGAAATACGAAACGTTATTCATGTAAGAAACCAAATACTTCTTATAAGAATAATAAGACATGAGTATGGTGTCGTCCATATCGACTTCTTTACGAAAGTCGTAATAGCCGTCCGGCAAGTTTAGTGAAGCAGTTTCTATATGAGAAGCGTTGATGAACGGGTATAACTCACGTGCTCTAAAATTGATAAAATTCACACTTCCCATCGCCACTTTTTCAAAACGATCGGATATTGCAATTTCTTTTTTTAATTTTTCTAATTCCTTTATTTTAAGCGTTCGCAACGAATCCATTTTACGCACAAACGCATCGGCTGGGAGTTGATAAAAACTGACGATTTTATCTGTTTCTTTTTCGTTTTTAAGGAAGATTTCGGACAGGAAATTATTCTTTTCATCCCCATTTCCAGAGAAAACCAACGATTCGTCAAAGTCTAAAGTATTGACATAAACCATCAAACTGTCACCGGGTTCAAAAAAGACGTATTGATATTCAGGTTTGACAACAAATCGGTACAAACCCGTAGGAATTTCTTTTAAGTGAAACATAAAAGAATTGTCTTTGTTCAACAAAACCGAATCAATGACTTTTTCACCTTCATAGAGATAAACCCATTTGTCATAAGGATTGATGACCACGCCACCAAAGTAAACATCACCATCAGAATCAGAATTACTATTGCAGGCGGACAAAACAACTAAGAGGAAATATAAAGGTAAACGTATTCTCATTCAATCAAATTAAAATTAGAAATAACCTTTGAGTAAACAAAAGTAAATGAAGCCATTAACTATCGCTGTTAAATGGCTGTTAAATTAAATTTTAACGTCGATGCCTTACAGAGCCTTTAAAATTGCTTACTTTTGCAAACCTAAAAAAATTTTGATAAATGCTGAATGTATCCAATCTTTCTGTCCAATTTGGTAAACGCATACTTTTTGACGAAGTAAATATTTCTTTCACCCAAGGCAATTGCTACGGCATCATCGGGGCAAACGGAGCCGGAAAATCAACTTTTCTAAAAATACTCACCGGAAAATTTGACCCCACTTCCGGACACGTTTTTCTCGAACCGGGCAAACGCATGTCGGTGTTTGAACAAGATCACTACGCGTATGATGAATACACCGTGTTGGATACGGTTTTGATGGGAAACAAACCCCTTTACGCCATCAAAAAAGAAATGGATTCGCTTTATGCAAAACCCGATTTTTCTGACAAAGACAGCGAACGTGTAGGCGAATTGCAAGTGCAATTTGAAGAAATGAACGGTTGGAATGCAGATTCAGATGCCGCCGCCATGTTGTCAAACCTTGGTATCGCTGAAGATTTACATTACACCATTATGGCCGATGTGGACGGAAAACTGAAAGTACGCGTTTTGCTCGCGCAAGCACTCTTCGGAAATCCTGATGTGTTGATCATGGATGAGCCGACCAACGACCTCGATTACGAAACCATCGCCTGGCTCGAAAACTTTTTGGCAAATTATGACAACACCGTCATCGTCGTTTCGCATGACCGACACTTCCTCGATGCCGTTTGCACACACATTTCCGATATCGATTTCAGCAAAATATCACACTTTGCAGGCAACTATACTTTTTGGTACGAATCGAGTCAATTGGCAGCGCGTCAACGGGCACAACAAAATAAAAAAGCTGATGAAAAACGCAAAGAATTGCAGGAATTCATCATGCGATTCAGTGCAAACGTAGCCAAATCAAAACAAGCCACCAGCCGTAAGAAAATGTTGGAAAAGCTCAAGGTTGACGAAATCAAGCCTTCCAGCCGAAGATATCCTGCCATCATCTACGACCAAGAACGTGAAGCCGGCGACCAAATATTGAACATTGAAAACCTGTCTGCTTCGGTCGATGGTGAAGTTTTATTCAAAAACGGAAACCTCAACCTTGCCAAAAGCGACAAAGTAATCGTCTATTCTAAAGATTCTCGTGCCACCACAGCTTTCTACGAAATTCTAAACAACAACGCAAAACCCGATACCGGGAAATTCGCTTGGGGCATCACCACCGGACAATCATACTTGCCGCTGGACAACAGCAGCTTTTTTGAAAACAATTACAGCTTAGTTGATTGGTTGCGTCAATGGGCAAAAACCGAAGAAGAACGCGAAGAAGTTTATCTGCGAGGATTTTTGGGGAAAATGCTTTTCAGCGGCGACGAAGCACTCAAAAAATCGAATGTACTCTCGGGAGGCGAAAAAGTGCGCTGCATGGTTTCGCGTATGATGATGCAACGCGCCAACGTGCTCATGCTCGACGAACCCACCAGTCACTTGGATTTGGAAGCCATCACGGCTTTTAACAACTCGTTGAAAAACTTCAAAGGAACCGTTTTACTCACCACCCACGACCACGAGTTTGCACAAACTGTCGGGAATCGGATTTTGGAATTAACGCCAAACGGATTCATCGATCGCTACATGTCTTTCGAGGATTATATGGACGATGCAAACATCCACGAATTGCGGGAAAAAATGTACGGAAAAGGCTAAGGACTATTCCCCCAATCCTCTTAGATAATCGTCTTTTACTTCCGCCGCGACTTCCATTTCATCCGTTCGGACAAACAAGTCCTGCAAATCCGGCAAACTGCCAAAACCGCCCAACCGAGCCGATTCAAATTCGTCTTTGGTAACCGCGACGATGCCGCGTTTTTGCAATGCATGCTTCAAACCCAGGCACAAAACAGTTGAGCCTGCGTAAAGGTGTTGATAGTCTTGTGAGGTGTTCATTTTTAATTTTTTAAGAAAAAATATTTACTAAAAACAGCGGTAAAATCTTTCTGAATTTTAAAGAGAAAACTTTTATAAATCTTGCCGTGTTGAAAAAACATCGAGTTTATAGATTCTTTTTTTTTCAATTCGATAAACTATCTTAAAATTTCATTTTGGAAAAAATCTTATTTCATTTTAATTGAAAATGGGGTCTTTGGGGTTTCTATCCGTGAATTTATTCAGATTATCTCCAATATCGAACAAAGTATCAACAACAAATTCCGCATTTTTCGGGCTTCTTATATAAATAAAATCATATATACTTTGAATGGATAGAACTGCGCTTTCTGACCAAACGACAGCTTTCATCTCCTGACAATTTTCTCTCTCGCCGATTTGGTATCATATCCCCTTTCTCCTGCATCCGAAGCAATCATAATCTCCGTTAGGTGATTCGTGTATTTCTTTTTGGAAAGAGGTTTTCCGGATGCCATAAAGTTATAAGTTTCATTATCCAGCAACTTCTCGATTTTATTTAACAATTGTGCGTTTTGAACCTCTAAAATTCTGTGAACAATATTTTTGCGTTGGGTCTCGATTTTCATTTTAAGCTATTTCAACCAAAATTACTAAATTTTATCGACATGAAAATCATGCTGAATTTATCGCGATAACGTTTAATATTAGTTTGTATTCACCCCCAGACCAGCCCCGCCGCAAACAGCAAAGCCAGTAAAAAAGTACTGAGCGCCAGTTTTTTCAGTTCGGGGTCCAGATCTTTCGGATTTTGGTTTTGTAAAGTCCTTTTCAGATGAATTCCCAAGGGCACAAAGGCTATCAGAAAAAGCCAGTTTAAAGAGCTTTCAAATCGAACAAATGCAAAAATCAACAGGACAATCATCGACCCGAAAATTAGAAACGCATGGTGATATTTGGCTTTTTGTGCGCCCAACTTTACGGCGAGCGTATTTTTCCCGGCTTCAGCATCCGAAACGCGGTCGCGCATGTTGTTGAGATGCAACACGCCCGCGCTCAACAGTCCGACGGCAGTTGCGGGCAGCAACACCCAAGCATCGATGGTTTTGGTGAATAGAAAATAACTCCCCACCACAGCCAGAAGTCCGAAAAAGAGAAAGACAAACACATCGCCCAAGCCTTGATAACCATAAGCTCTGTCGCCAACGGTGTATTTGATGGCGGCGACCACCGAGGCAATGCCCAAAGCAAAAAACAACAGTGAATAGACCCAATATTTCATCCCGAAAGCCTCGACAACCACCCCAATCGCCAAAACAAGTGAAAGCACAACCATGGCCAGGATGCCGTTTTTGAGTTCTTTCGCTGTCAGCAAACCACTTTGGAGTGCTCTTGCCGGACCGATTCGACGATCGTTGTCTGTCCCTTTCATCCCGTCGCCGTAGTCGTTTGCAAAATTCGATAAAACCTGAAAACTGATGGTCGTAAGCATGGCCAAGGCGAAAACCTTTCGGTCAAAAAAGCCCGCCTGTTGTGCCAAAGCACTGCCGACCAAAATGCCGGAAACCGAAAGTGGAAGCGTCCGCAGGCGGGCGGCAGAAAACCAAGTCTTTGTTTTTTGATTCATCTATGGGAAATTTTTCCGATTGGAGTTACGGAAATTTCGGGTATTGTTTGAAATCGGGTGCTCTTTTTTCGAGAAAAGCGCGCTTGCCTTCTTGGGCTTCTTCGGTCAGGTAGTACATCAGGGTGGCATCGCCGGCGAGTTGCATCAGTCCGTGTTGACCGTCGAGTTCGGCATTCAGACAACGTTTGATCATGCGCAGCGCGAGCGGACTCCTTTGCTGCATGATTTTGCACCATTCGACCACGGTATCTTCCAATTGAC
>PHDQ01000147.1 GCA_002841025.1 Bacteroidetes bacterium HGW-Bacteroidetes-13
ATCACCCCCAAACAATTGATTGATTGCAAAACCATTTACGATTCTATTCAACTTTAACATCTAATTGATCACCATGGGAAATTTAAAAAACGCACACGCTTTATTGATCGGAGTTGGCAAAGATTTGCCCGTTACCGTTATGGATGCAATGGCTATTTACAACTTGCTTGCCGACGAAGCACTGGCAGGTTACGACCCGGAAAACATCATCTTGCTGACCGAAAAAAACGCGACCCGTCAAGGCATTTTGGATGGCTTCGATCAATTGATTTCTAAAATTGATGAAGAATCTTCCGTGCTTTTATTCTATTCCGGTCACGGCGGTCTTTATAAGCCTTGGAATCAGTTTTATCTGGTGCCCAACAATTTCGATCCGGTTGAATATGAAACCACTTGGGTCACTGCTGAAGAATTAAAAGAAAAAATCTCGCAGATTAAATCGAGGCGACTTGTTTTTTTCCTCGATTGCTGCCACGCCGCCGGGCTCACACGCTCCATCGAGGCAAACAACTCGGTGGAATCTGAAAAACCCATTACCGAGTTGAAAAATGCAGAAGGCTTGGCACAAAAAATTGACGATGGCAGGGGCATGTCTATCGTTTCTTCATGCAGGGAAGACCAACTTTCTTATATCATGGAGGGTGATTTTAACAGTCTATACACCAAATGTTTACAAGAAGTTTTGCGCGGCGAGCACAAAAAATATTTCGAAGAACCCTACATTCGGATTTCCGAAGTGGTTCAGTACGTTTTCAGAAAAGTACCCGAACGCCAACCACTTCAGAATCCGTTTGCCAATTTGCAGATTTATGACGATTTCATCCTGAGTCGCATACCCGATAAAATATTGGCTGCTAACCCGGAAGTGTTTGAAAAACAACAGGTGGATGGAAGTAAAAATATCACAGAGGATGTGGTTACTGTTTTCAGAGAAACCGAAACTGCCAACAGTGTGATACTTTTTGTACACGGATTTTCAGGAGAAGCTGCCAAAACTTTTGGGAATATCCCGAAATTTCTGATGGAAGAATCCAAAATGGACGGTTGGGATATGTTTCCGTTTGGATACAGCGAACATGTCAACCCTTACATGGGAAAAGGCATTTGGGCATCCATCGAAGACATTACCCGGATTGCAGATTTTTTAAAAACTTCCATCAAATACAAATTTGGTAAATACAAACGCATTGCCATCGTGGCGCATGGTTTGGGTGGGTTGGTTGCGCAAAGAGCCATCCTCGATCTGGACGATGCAAACTTAGACCGCATCAGCCATTTCGTACTGTTTGGCACACCCAGCAACGGTTTGGAAATTAACACCTCCTCCAAAATGTGGAGCAAACGCTTGCAAGATTTGTTGAGTGAATCTCCTTTTATCAAAAATCTGAGATCGGATTGGAAACTAAAATTCGATAAACCGCCATTTGCCTTTAAAACCGTTATGGGAACAAACGATGTTTACGTTACAACCGACAGCGCATTGTCGCCCTTCAATGAGACGGACAGAGTGACTGTGAAGGGAGACCATTTTTCCATGATTACACCTGACAACACACAAAGCGATGCATATCATTTAATATTAAGCACGCTCAACAACAATACTTTTTACAACCAATTTACCAACGACGAAGAGATTAACAATACACTTTGTGAATACAATGCGGTTGTCAAAAAACTCTTGCCCAATGTAACTAATCTTGATTTCAAAGGATTGAAATTATTGGTGTTTGCGCTCGAAGGCTTGGACAGGCGCTCAGAAGTAATGGATATCTTGTTAAGCCATCCGTTAGCCAAAGAAAAATCGGATTTGATGGGCCTTATCGGCGGACGATATAAGAGAGAATATCTGGCGAGTTACAACCGGATTGATGGCGAAAAGGCCTTGCATTATTACAAGTTAGGGCTCCAAACCGCAGAGAGAAATGACGATGACGAACAAATATACTACCATGCGGTTAATTTGGCTTTTATGAATTTAGTGTTTGAAGAAGACAACCAAAGCATGCGGATGAATGCCTCGAAAGCATTGATAGCCGCTGAAAAAGACCCGATTGAAAATCTGTGGAAATTTGCAACCATCGCAGAAGCAAATATGTATTTAAACGATTTTGCAGAAGCCAAAGTCTATTATAAAAAAGCTGCAAAACTCGCCGGTGTGCGCGAAAAAATATCCATCCACACCAATGCATATACTGCCTATACTTGCCTAAAAAACATCAGCAATCAGAAGGAGGACAATTTTAAAAAATTTCTCAATTCGACGTTTTTATCATAATTAAAAACCGAAAGCCATGCGTATCATTAAGCTTGAAGACACTAAAAGTTTAAACTTTAAAAAAGCCGTAAAAAAACCCATTCCCATTCGATGTGTGCAAATGCACGAGCCCTTTGAAGTGGAAACCATGGAAGGCACTTTAAGAGGAAAAAAAGACGACTGGCTCATGATTGGCATCAACGGAGAAATGTACCCGTGTGACAACGAAATTTTTCATAAAACGTATGATTTAAAAGACTAAAACCAACGAACTATGTCAAACCAAACTATTTTTATCAGCTATGCCCACGCCAACTCAGAGGAAGTCTTAGAAATTATAAAAAAGCTGACCGATGCCGGCATCTCCGTTTGGTACGATGCCTTTATCAAACCGGGTTCAGACTGGGATGAATCGATTGAAAACGCCATCAAAAATGCAGATGTAGTGTTGGTTTTTCTCTCAAAAGCAGCCAATGATTCCAAAAACGTGAAGCAAGAATATTCTTTTGCCATCGATCAACAAAAAACCATCATCCCAATTTTTTTAGAATTGGTCGAAGCGCCTTTCAGGCTGCGGCTCAATCAATCTTTCTATTTTACGGAAAACAAAAACTTAGCCGTTCAAAACCTTATTCTTCGGCTTCAGTCGCCCGACGGGATTTATAAGGCCAAACAAGCTTCAGCCTTGTCAAAATTTGTTACAAAAGCTAAAGAATCCGTTCGTTATGTAGTGGGTGTTTTGGTGTTGTTTCTCGTGGTTGTAATTTACATCGTTTTTTTTACCGGAAACACAACTGCTGATGATTCTACACAAACGACCACCCAAGAAAGTACTGCTGATAACGATTGGCAAACGGTAACTTCAGAAGATACAGAAGCTGCCTATTATGAATACATCATCAATCACGGTGTTTCAGATGAGCATTTTGAGGCTGCCCTCGATTCCATCAACCTTTTTTTAACCTATGAAGGTTATGTAGAATATCGAAATCAAAACGATGAATTTTCTTTTTACAGAGCTGTTTTTTTCGAAGACAATCAATATTTTGTCAGCGAAGATTACAAAAAACCGGAAGTAGGAGATTTGCTCGTTGCCAACAAAAGCAAAAATGTTTACAATATTGTCGATGGTCAATACGTAACCCTGCATGACGAAATCATCAGCATCGATCAAATCGTGCGGGTTGTCGAAGTTTTAAAATACGAGGACAGTGCTGCATTATGGCTGAAAGTTGCTTATTCAAAGTAAAACGCATTCGCTAAACACTAACAAAAAACAACTACCATGTCAACCGAAACTATTTTTTTCAGTTATTCGAGAGATGATACGGAATTTGTGCTCCAATTGGCCAAAAATTTAAGACAGGCTGGTGCCGATGTTTGGTTGGATCAATTAGATATTTCCCCCGGTTCGCGTTGAGATAAATCCATTCAAGACGCACTGACAAATTCAAAGGTTTTATTAGTCATTCTCTCTAAAACTTCCGTGGAATCGGACAATGTTCTCGACGAAGTTTCTTTTGCACTTGAGGAAGGAAAAAGAGTGGTTCCGGTTCTACTTGAAGTCTGTGAAATTCCCTTCAGATTGAGACGGTTGCAGTATGCGGATTTTACAGAGCATCACAAAAAAGGCATTCAAACTTTGATTCAAACGCTCAATTTGGACACGGAGGCTGCATTAAAGCTAAATGATTTTGTTGATCAAGGAATTGAGAGATCCAATAGGGAAGAGATTAATAAAGCCATTGAAATCAAGCGGACAGTTGAATCTCAAAAAAGTCCGATTCTCAAAAATAAAGCAGCAGATGAGATTCAAAGCAAATCGAAAGAAACAGCGACTCTCCGCCCAAATAATAATGAACAAAAGCCGGCGAAAAGCAAAGCACTCAAAAAAATCTTTTTAGGGTTGTTTGTTGTAATTATTTTAGCTTCGGCAGCATGGTTTGGAAGATTTTTTATTGAAGATGAAGACACCAAATGGTTCGACGACACCCTGCAAAGAAACACCGTTCAAGATTTTGAATTTTACATCAGCAGGTTTCCGGAAGGAAAATACATAAAACGTGCTCGCGACAGTGTTTTTGCCAAAACCAGCCGAGAGAAAAAAATCAAAGAGCAAGAGCGGATTGAAAAAGAAGAACAGGCCTGGAATAAAGCCGTCACTGCGGATAATATTGAAGGCTTTCAAAACTATATCAGCAATTATCCGAACGGTACTCACATTGTAGAAGCTCGTGAGAAAATCAATAAGTTTTCGGATAATATCGAAAACGTCCGTTTGGATGACTTAGCTTGGAAGGCGGCCGTTACTGCAAGCACCGTAAACGCTTATTTGGACTATTACACCAACCCGGCTGTTTTGGGTTCTCACAGAGAAGAAGCCCTTCAAAAAGCAAATGAAATCGGCCAAAAAGGTTGGCTGTATTGCGGTAGATTTTCGGGTGAAATGATGACCGAAAGTATTTTTGATTTGATTTGGAGGGGAGAAGATTTCTCGGCAAAAGACATCTTAAAAACTAAGGACATAGTCATGTTGAAAACAAATGAATCCACAAGAAGAACCTATCGAAATGCCAATAACAGAAATGCCAATAACGCAAACAACACACTTATTGAAAAGAATAAAAAAATGTATGTTTTAGCCGTGGAAAAGGAAGGCAATGCATTGATTGTTCAAATTATTTACTGAAGTTTTGTTGCTACGATTTCTTACCACCAAACCACCGTCTTTTGTTTTCTTGATCAGGACGCTGTGACGCTGTTTTCTTGGCGGGAGGTGTAAAGCGTGGTGCATAGTCTGCTTTTTCTACTTTTTTAGGTTCCGGACGTTTGTTGTTGTTTCTTGGCGGACGTTGCGGTTTGGGAGTTTTGATTACCGTGTGATTTTCAAGTGGATAGTCGTGGTCTTCTATCACCGGAATGTTTTTTCCAATCAATTTATGGATATCACGCAAATAAGCCTTCTCTTCAGCATCACAAAATGCAATGGCAATACCGCTTGCGCCGGCTCGCCCGGTTCGACCAATGCGATGCACGTACGACTCGGGTATGTTGGGAAGTTCATAATTGATGACATGCGTCAATTCGTCGATGTCGATGCCTCTCGCCGCAATATCGGTAGCCACCAAAACCCGCGTTTGTTTGGATTTGAAATTGCTCAACGCATTTTGTCTGGCATTTTGCGATTTGTTGCCGTGGATGGCTTGTGCGTGTATGCCGGATGCGGTCAAGCCTTTGGCTACCTTATCTGCTCCGTGTTTGGTTCGTGTAAAAACCAAAGCGCGTTCGATTTGTTGTGAGCTTAAAATATCATAAAGCAAATCCTTTTTATTTTCTTTATCAACAAAATAAACCACCTGATTGACGGTGTCTGCGGTTGTTGATGCCGGTGTTACCTCTATTTTGGAAGGATTGACCAAAATCGTATTGGCCAACTCGACGATTGGCGGAGCCATGGTAGCCGAAAAGAACAACGATTGTCTTTGGGTCGGCAATTTGGCAATCACTCTTTTTACATCATGCACAAAACCCATGTCCAACATACGGTCGGCCTCGTCCAAAACAAAAAACTGGATGTTTCTTAAATCCACGTAATTTTGATTCATCAAATCGAGCAGACGACCCGGTGTGGCAACCAATATATCAAAACCCGAACGCAAAGCGTCCACTTGACTCTGTTGGCCAACGCCACCGAAAATAACTTGGTATTTCAGGTTGGTGTATTTACCGTAATTGGCAAAACTTTCTCCGATTTGCAATGCCAACTCTCGTGTAGGCGTTAAAATCAAACTGCGAATGACTCGTTTTCCACTTGTCGGTCTGTTGTCTTGACTGAGCAATTGTATAATTGG
>PHDQ01000148.1 GCA_002841025.1 Bacteroidetes bacterium HGW-Bacteroidetes-13
CCAACCAAGTTGAGTTGATCGGCATTTTTGATGACCGGCACAATCAGATTTCCACTCGGCAAAGCTGCAGCCATGCCAATGTTGATGTTTTTATGTCGAATAATTTTATCGCCTTCTACCGAAATGTTAATCATCGGGAAATCGCGCAAAGCTTTGGCAACGGCTTCCACAAAAAGCGGCGTAAACGTGAGCTTCTCTCCTTCCCTTTTTTCAAAAGCCGCTTTGGTTTTATCGCGCCATTTCACCAAATTGGTCACATCCACTTCCACAAACGATTGCACATGTGCCGATGTTTGAACGGATTGCATCATGTGTTGCGAAATCAACTTGCGCATCCTGTCCATCTCGATGATTTCCACATTCGCACCGGGAACGGTTGAGAAAGTCGATACCGGCTCAGTAATTTCAACCTTGGCAGACTGAGAAGTTGCAGATGCCGGAGTCTGTGGTTTTGATTTTTTGTTTTGTAGGTATTGCAACAAATCATCTTTGGTCACACGACCGTCTTTTCCACTTCCCGCTATTTTTTCCAATTCTTCAAAATGGATGTTTTCTTCTTTAGCGATGTTTTTCACCAAAGGCGAATAAAAACGCTCGGATGCAGAGAAATCTTCAGAAACCGCCACTTCACTATGCGCTTTTGATTCTGCAACAGCCTCCAATTCCGGTGCGACTTCCGCTTCCTCAACAGCCTCTGAGACTGCCTCTACTTCTTGATCGGTCTCAATAATGGCAAGCGTCTGTCCAACTTTTACCACCTCGTCGTTTTGAAAAAATTTTTCAACCAAAACGCCCGAAACTTCCGAAGGAATCTCCGAATCGACCTTGTCGGTTGCAATCTCCAAAACGGCCTCATCCATCTCGATGGTTTCGCCTACTTCTTTGAGCCAATTCGTGATGGTCGCCTCTGCTACACTCTCTCCCATCTTGGGAAGTTTGAGTTCGTATTTTGACATATTCTTATTTTTTGAACTTTAAAAAGTATTGTTTTTACAAAATTAATAAAATAAACCTTGTTTTTTATTAATTATAAAATTATTTGAACTTCACCTAACCGGTTTGAAACTTCACTTTTCAGTATAAAAGTACTGCTTTTGGACAAAAAGGCAAACTCGCAATGGGAATCTTTTAACGCAGACATCGATTTAATCATGGTTTTATTAGCAACCGTTTCGGTGTCAAATACAAACAAAATATTTGCATCCATTTTCTTAAACGAATTGACGGTCTCTAAAAAAACGGCTGTACTTTTGGTTTCAACCGTACGCGTTGGAAAAAAAGTGCGAATAAGTGATGCTTTGTCAGTAGATTGTGAGATTAAACAAATCGGTTTTTCATCTGATGAAGTTTTAGCAACAGCGAAGACTTCTATCCATTTGATGAATGACAGTGCGATGCTGCCGATTTTGTAAAATAGATTTAAAAAGAAATTCCCATCAAAATGCTTTCGGTAAAAAAGTTGCATGGCTTCCGAAAATCGCTTGAAATATTTTTGATCTTTCAGCGTGCTTTCTCCTTTGAAATGAATGATCGTTATCTTGCCGTTATAAAAATTTTTAAACCCTGATTTGATCATTCTAAAGGACAAATCTATGTCTTCGCCATACATAAAAAACTGTTCGTCCAGACCGCCCAAATCGATGTAGTTTTTTCGTTTCATGAGCATGCAAGCCCCTACCAAAATTGGGACCTCTCCTACTTCGTTTTCACCCAAAAAAGGCGCGTGATAAGCGTTGAAATAAGTTGATTTCGGGAAAAGCCGATTCAGTCCGATGAGCTTAAAAAAAGCCGTTTGTGGAAAAGGAACGCCCCGCTTAGACTCGGGCAAAAACTTACCGCTGCCGTCTATCAATTTTGGTCCGATGACACCAAAATTCGGATGCTTTGCCGCAAAATCCAACAACTGCAAAAAAGTATCTTCCGCTACGATTGTGTCCGGATTCAGCAAGCAAATCAATTCTCCTTTGGCTTGGGAAACTCCAATATTATTTCCTTTGGAAAATCCATAATTTTCCTGATTTTCAATGAGTTTTACTCGCGGAAAGTTTTGTTTGACAAATTTGCAACTGTCATCCGTGGATTGGTTGTCAACCACGATAATTTCTGAGGAAATGTCGGTTAGTGCTTTTTCGACACTATCCAAACACAATTCCAGAAAAAACCGGACGTTGTAGTTGAGAATGACAACGGAGAGTTTCACAATTATTTTATTTTTATCGCTCCGTCAAACGGAATGCGGTTGACCAAACTTCTGCCGAGCGTGATTTCGTCTGTATATTCGAGTTCGTCACCCACCGAAATCCCCCGTGCAATGGTGGTGGTTATGATGCGATAATCTTGTATTTGCCGATAGATGTAAAAATTGGTGGTGTCACCTTCTATGGTTGAACCTAATGCGAAAATGAGTTCGCTCACCTTGTTGTTTTTTACTTTTTCGATCAGTGTTTCGATGTTGAGTTGGCTCGGTCCGATGCCGTCCAAGGGAGAAATTTTCCCACCCAACACATGGTAATGACCGTGAAATTGACCTGTGTTTTCAATGGCTAAAACATCTCTGATATCTTCAACCACACACACCAAACGCTCTTCCCGCCTCGGATTTGCGCAGATTTCGCAAACCTCATTATCGGATATGTTGTGACAATTTTTGCAAAACTTGATGCCTTCACGCAAACTTAACAGCGCGTTGCCCAATTCTTTGGTTTGCTCTTTCGGATTTCGCAACAAATGCAACACCAATCGCAAAGCCGTTCGCTTCCCGATTCCGGGTAAACGCGAGACTTCATCGACTGCGTTTTCCAATAATTTTGACGAAAATTCCATGCGGTAAAGATAACCAAAGAATTGTTTTTGTAACCTATGCTACTAACCGTCTATGATTATTTGCAAATAAAAATATCAAAATATTTAACTTAAGATATTTGATAAAGCCTATATTTGCATGCAATTATTTATATAGTTGCACCATGAAAATCAATTCTTCCAAAATCTTAGGAGAAGCGCTCACTTACGACGACGTACTCTTGGTTCCCGCCTATTCCGATGTGCTCCCGCGAGATGTCAGTATCCAAACCCGTTTTACCCGAAATATCAGCCTAAACGTACCCATCGTATCGGCTGCGATGGACACGGTAACTGAGTCTGCCATGGCTATTGCAATGGCTCGTGAAGGTGGCATCGGTGTACTGCACAAAAACATGTCTGCCGAATCTCAGGCCATAGAAGTCAGAAGAGTCAAACGAGCTGAATCGGGGATGATAATAGACCCGATAACTCTCCCGCTTACCGCGACCGTAGGAGATGCCAAGAAAAGTATGGAAGAAAACAGCATTGGAGGAATTCCAATCGTGGACAAAAATCAACGATTGATAGGCATCGTCACCAACCGAGATTTGCGGTTTGAAAAAAACAACGCAAGACCCATCAAAGAGGTGATGACCTCAGAAAATTTAATTACCGTAGCCGAAGGTACTTCTCTTGGAGAAGCGGAAAAAGTACTTCAAGGAAATAAAATAGAAAAATTGCCGGTCGTCAATTCCGAAAATAAATTGGTTGGACTGATTACTTTTAGAGACATCACCCAACTTTCGCAAAAACCGGTTTCCAACAAGGACAGCTACGGCCGACTTCGCGTAGCAGCTGCTGTCGGGGTGACCGCAGACACTTTGGAACGCACGGAGTTGCTTTTCAAAGCCGGAGTAGATGCCATTGTCATCGATACGGCACACGGACACAGCAAAGGTGTTATTCAGGTACTTCAAGATGTGAAAAAGAAATTTCCCGGATTGGACGTGGTGGTCGGAAACATTGCCACCGCCGAAGCTGCTGAGTTTTTGGTAAAACTTGGTGCTGACGCGGTCAAAGTAGGCATCGGTCCCGGATCTATTTGTACCACGCGTATCATCGCAGGTGTTGGTGTTCCTCAGCTATCTGCCGTTATTGCCGTTTCGCAAGCACTGAAAGGTTTAGGTGTACCCGTAATTGCTGATGGTGGAATTCGATATACAGGTGATATTGTAAAAGCTGTTGCTGCCGGCGCAGATTCGGTCATGTTGGGATCATTACTTGCCGGCACCAAAGAATCACCCGGGGAAACCATTATTTTTGAAGGCAGAAAATTCAAATCGTATCGCGGCATGGGTTCGGTAGAAGCCATGAAGCAAGGTTCGAAGGACCGCTATTTTCAAGATGTGGAAGAGGATATCAAAAAATTAGTTCCCGAAGGCATCGTCGGGCGTGTTCCCTATAAAGGCGACTTGAACGAAAGCATCCACATGTTTGTGGGCGGACTCAGAGCCGGTATGGGTTATTGTGGTGCCAAAGATGTAGCTACACTTCAGGAAAAATCGCAATTCGTTCGCATCACCGGTGCCGGTGTAGCAGAAAGTCATCCACATAATGTGACCATTACCAAAGAGTCACCGAATTATTCGAGATAAATTACTACAAAACACCATTTAACCCGAAAGGGTTTGAATCCCATTTGGGGATAACAACAACAGGTTTTCAATATGTCAAGTCTTCAAAATAAATTCCGTTGATTATTTACGAGGCAACTATTTTTGACCACATTACCAAATTAAAAAACCCATCTTTTTTCGAGATGGGTTTTTTGTCAATAAGAAAATCGGAAATTAGAAAATATATCGAATACCAAACTGCATTTGCCATCTTGATTCGAGGGCTGCACTGTTAAAAAATGTATCTTTTTGAGAAGGGTCAAAGTTATAAATAGGAATGTTGTTTTCAATCCGAACGCCAATGGGTTGCGTATTTGACGGCAATTCTACAATTCCCCAATCAGAGCTGATCAAGTTTCCGAGATTCAGAATATCAACGCTAAACTGAATGGTGTGCGTTTTGTTTTCGGAAAATTTAAAATTGTAATCTTGTAATAATTTCATATCCCAACGTCCTCTCCATGGACTTAAAATGTCGTTTCTGCCGGCAAAAGTTCCTCTTCTGTCTCTTAAATATTGATCTTGTTTGATGTAGGAATCCATTGCAACTCTTTGTGTAGCTTGTGAAGCGGCATCACCTTCAAACTGCATCAAACCCAACTCAGCAGTTGTGGGGATATAAATCAAATCGTTGAGGGATGATCCGTCATTGTTGATGTCGCCGGAATAGGTGTAACTGAATCTTCCACCTTGCGCATACTCATAAAATGCAGAAGCGGTAGTTGCCCATTTTTTGTCTTTTCCGTACGACCATCTTTTGTTTAATTGCCCCACAATTCTGTGTTTATCACCATAAAGTGCGGGACCGCTTTTTGCTACATTCACGTTTCCAAGTGCCGGGTTTCTGTCAAAGGCATCACTGGAAATTTCAGCATCAATCGAACTGGCATCTTTGGCTTCTAAATAATTGTAAGCAATGCTCGCAAAGAAATCGTTTGCAAATTGTTTTTGCAACTTAAGACTCCAGTTGAGTGAATAACCCACGCCTGTGTTGGTAAATACGTAAGCATTGGTGGGTGAACCGAAAACCTGTGCACGATCAGAATTGAGATAAACCGGGCGCGCGCCCACACCATTTAATGTTCCTGTCGGGGTTCCGTCTCCAAAATTCCTGACCATTTGTGCATTGATATCACGCGTAAAAATAAAATCAGTAATTGCTACCAACCCATTTTTAAATTTATAATCCAATCCTAAACTGTTTCTCCAAACTTGCGGAAACTCGAAATCGGGAGCTGTTGTGGTATAGAAGAAAAAGTCAGGGTTTGCTACTTGGTTGCCTATCCAAACGAAAGGAAGTCGCCCGGTAAATATTCCTGAACCACCTCGTACTTGGAACGTTTTATCACTAAACACATCCCAGTTGAAACCAACTCTCGGAGACCAAAGTGCTTTCTGTGCAGGAAGATTCAAGCTATTTAAGAAAATAGGGCTTCCTTTTTCATCAAAGTATTGAATGGTCGGGTCATACGTTCCGCCTTCGGAAAGCAATCCGCCTTTTCTGGCAATATTTTCTTTGATTTTATCTTTGGTATTGAAATACAAAGGCAAATCAAATCGCAAACCGAATGTAAATTTAAAATTATCGGTAATGTTCCATTCGTCTTGAATGTAAGCAGCCCATTGACCTAC
>PHDQ01000149.1 GCA_002841025.1 Bacteroidetes bacterium HGW-Bacteroidetes-13
TTTACGCCCTATCTCCCGAAACTTGATTTTGTCTTGTTTCAAGATGTCATTAGCAAAAATTTCCATTTTCTCGCTCAGGTATTTATAGAAAATGAAACCCAAAATATAGTCACGGAATTCGTCTGCATTCATTTTGCCTCTCAGCGTATTGGCTATATTCCAAAGTTGTTGTTCTAATACTCGTTTTTGGTCTTCACTCATTTAAAATTCTCTTTATTTATTGGTTCGCTAAATTACTTTTTATGGTTGGTCTTTCTGTCGAGTCGTTTTCTTTTACGCTTGCACCTAATTATTGGCTATAACTTTTATTTTTGTGTTTATCCGCCAACCCTACTGATCCGTTTTCGCTTGAAGGTATTTTTTGGGGGTGATGCTGAATTTTTTTCGAAAGGCTTCGATAAAGTGGCTGGAAGAAGTATAACCAATCAGCGCGCCCACTTCGGCCACATTGTATTCCTGAGAGTCCAAGAGTTTTTGGGCGTAATCGAGTTTGTAGTCCAACAAAAAATTAAAAACCGTGTCACCATACAGTTGTTTGAAGCCAACTTTGAGTTTTTTAAGGCTTAGCCCGACGGCTTCAGACAGTTCTTCAAGTCCCGGTGGGTTGGCCATGTTGGCTATGACCAAATCTTTGGCTTTCCTGATTTTATCTACATTGTCCTCGTCAACCAAAAACGGACAACGCTCGGTATTGGTTTCTTCGGTTTTGTTTAGGTAAAGACTCAACAACTCGTAAGCTTTTGCCTTAAAATAAAGTGGCCGAATGTTTTCATTTAAATTGGCTGTAAAGAGTTGACTCAAAACAATGCTGAGTCCGGGTGCTATCGGATGTTCAGTGTAATATTTTTTATTTTTGTTTTCTTCGCTTAAAAAAGGAATGTAATCGGCTTCGTTGGTAAACAAGGAGTGAAATTTTTTGATGGAAATCAAAATCGAAACCATGCGTGTGCCCGACGCAATCTCCACATTGATGGGCAAGTCTTGATTGGGATTGTACAACAGCAAAGCTTTGTCTGCCGGCAATGAAATGGTATAATTGCCACCATTAAACACAAATTTGACATTGCCAACCAAACAGAAATGAAACTGAATAAACCTGGATGAAACATCTTTTTTCCACTGGGTTGGTGAATCAAAATCATTGTCCGTGAGCAATAAGTTGAATTCATCCTCGATGGGAATTACCCGAAGCGTACCTTCAGCGATACTTTTTTCGTATAAAACGTCGTGTTTTAGCATATTTTTATTTATTCTTAATATAAATTAGACGGTTATTTTAGGCGTAACACAAGACAATATTACAATATATTACTGATTTACAACTGTTAAAAACTCATAAAATAACATCGCAAATCGATTCGGACTTTGAGCGATACTTTACAACTTTTATCAGTTGTAATTTTGAACTGTTAAAGTTGACGAAAGATTTTATGAAAACAGCACAACTCTCAAAAGTAAGGTATTTTTACATTATAGGCATCAGTTACAAAAAAGCAGATGCCGTCATAAGAGGAAAATTCAGTCTCAATCAGGAAGCCAAAGACAATTTGTTAGCGCAAGCCAAAGCTGAAGGTTTTGAAGGATTGATGACAATATCTACCTGCAACCGAACCGAATTGTACGGTTTTGCCGAGCATCCCTACCAATTGATCAAATTGCTATGCGAGCACACCAACGGGAGCATTGAAGACTTTCAAGCGGTTGGGTATATTTTCAAAAACCACGATGCCATTTCCCATTTTTTCAACGTAGCCACCGGTTTAGACAGCCAAATTTTAGGCGATTTTGAAATCATCGGTCAAATCAAGAAAGCATTTGTCGAAGCACGCGCAGCAGGAGTCGCCAATCCTTATTTGGAAAGAATGACCAACGTTGCCATTCAAGCCAGCAAACGCATCAAAACAGAAACCGGCATCAGTTCAGGCGCCACCTCCGTAGCCTTTGCATCTGTAAAATATTTGTTGAACAATGTGGTTGACATTTCAGAAAAAAACATTTTGCTTTACGGAACCGGAAAAATCGGACGAAACACCTGTGAAAATTTAGTCAAACATACCCAAAACAAAAGCATCACGCTCATCAACAGAACCGCCGACAAAGCGCAACATTTGGCTGGGAAATTTAACCTTATTGTCAAGGAAATTGACGCGTTGAAAAATGAAATTTCCAGTACCAATATCATCATTGTGGCAACCGGCTCCAATCAGCCAACCATAGATAAAACCCATATTCCTGCTGATAAAAACCTGCTTATACTGGATCTCTCCATACCCAAAAATGTTTCTGCGGAAGTCTATGCGTTGCCCAATGTTCAGGTGATTCACTTAGATGAATTGTCGCGCATGACCGACGAAACCATCGAAATGAGAGAATCGTTTGTGCCCGATGCGAGAGCCATCATAGCCGATGTGCAAGGTGATTTTGAAGAATGGCTCGAAAACCGCAAGTTTGCTCCGACCATCAAAGCACTCAAAAAGAAATTGGAAACCATCAAAAACGAAGAAATAGACAACCAAAGCAAAAAAATATCCGGTTTTGATGAGGCACAAGCAGAGGTCGTTTCAAGTCGAATCATCCAAAAAATAACCACACTATTTGCCAATCACTTAAAAAGTCATCCCCAACAATTTGATGACAACATCGAACTAATCAAAAATATATTTGATCTGTCCGAAATCCAAAAACGTGAAACGAGCAGTAAAAAAGTCTGATACCAACGATGTTTTCAATGTAAAACGAATTCCGTCATCGGGACAGATTTAACGTCTTGTAAAAACCAATCTACAAAATTGAAAAAAGTCATTAGAATTGGCACCCGAGAAAGTCAACTTGCACTTTGGCAGGCATTGACCGTTCAGGACGAACTCCAAAAAATAGGTTATCAGACCGAAATTGTTCCCATCACTTCCGAAGGAGACATTGTTTTGGATGTACCCTTATACGAAATGGGCATCACCGGAATATTCACCAAGACGCTCGATGTTGCCTTGCTTACCGACAAGATAGATATTGCGGTACACTCGCTCAAAGATGTGCCAACCCGCCTTCCAAAAGGATTGGTGCAAGCCGCAGTACTCAAGCGGGCAGACTGCGCAGATATATTGGTGTATAAAAATCAATTGGATTTTCTCGATTCGAAAGCCGGAAATCCGGTATGCATTGCCACCGGCAGTTTGAGGAGAAAAGCACAGTGGCTGCATCGATTTCCGGATCATCAAGTGGTTAACCTGAGAGGAAATGTCAACACCCGGCTTAAAAAGTTGGAAGAAAACGAATGGAACGGTGCCGTTTTTGCCAAAGCAGGTTTGGAAAGGCTTAATCTGATACCTGAAAAACACTTGGTTTTAGATTGGATGATTCCTGCTCCGGCACAAGGTGCTGTGATGATCATGACCAAAGCATCCGATGGATTTTCACTCGAAGCTTTGTCGCAAATAAACGATACAAACACAGAGATCTGTACGCGAATAGAACGCATGTTTTTGCAAACCTTGGAAGGAGGTTGTACCGCCCCAATCGGTGCGTATGCTGAAATCAAGGATGATAAAGTCTATTTCACAGCCGCCGTTTTCGATGTAGATGGCAAACAAAAAATAGACATTGCGCAAAACGCTTCCTTGCTGAATGCCCAAAACTTAGGCACAGAAACCGCAAATACAATTCTTCAAAAAGGCGGTAAAGAGCTCATGGAGAAAATAAAACGTTCACTCCAAAAAAATGAGTAATTTTGCGTCTTATTTTGTTTTTATCCCGGTATGAAAAACCTTCGAAGATTTAGAGCCATTTATGGTTTTATCGACTTCTTTATCTTAAGCTTTTTAATTTTTGACTTTGGGTTTATTCTAAGTCAGGATTTTAGACCGATTAAGATGTTTGCGATGTTGTTCTTGGTCGCACTGCTCTTGGTTTTTAATATCTCAAAATATTTTCTTTTCCGCGGGAAAAAAGACTATCGAGTGACCATCTTAGTAAACATGATTTTGTTGATAGGAATTGTGTTTGCATCAATCATCGTGGCATTGATAAATTCACACCTTCCTTTTCATGAGATTTTTAAAACCGTCAAGCCGATACTCAATGCGGGGCTGTTTTTATATTTCATCATTCGCTTGATGGTTTTTGTAAGACACATTTACAATCTGTACTCAAATCCAAGCATACTATTTGTCGGTAGTTTCGTGACCATCGCTTTGATAGGTTCTTTCTTTTTGATGTTGCCCAATGCGACGGTTTCAGGTATTTCTTTTGTTGATGCTTTGTTTACGGCTACCAGTGCGGTTTGCGTGACGGGATTGATCGTGATGGATACGGCTCACGATTTTACACTTATCGGGCAAACCATCATCTTGATTTTGATACAATTGGGCGGAATCGGTATTTTGACTTTCACGTCTTTTTTCTCTTTTTTCTTCAAAGGGAGTACTTCTTTCAGAGAAGAATTATACGTGAAAGATTTCACCCTGTCTGATAAACTTCAAGATGCCCTTAAAACAGCCATGCAAATTGTCGCGTTCACCGTTATTCTCGAATCCATCGGAGCCGTATATATTTATTTTACGGTACAATCCATTCCACAATCAGACAGGTTGTTTTTCTCCATTTTCCATGCTGTTTCCGCATTTTGCAACGCAGGATTTTCAACGCTTTCTTCCGGTCTTTATGAAACAGTCGTCCGGTTCAATTATGCGTTTCATTGGGGAATCATCCTCTTGGTTGTCTTGGGCGGACTCGGATATGGCATCGTGTTTAACTTCTTTACGTATTGGAAAGAATTTCTGATAAATATATTCGTAAAACACAAAATCATCAAACCCATTCGCGTGATTACGCTCAACACCAAAATTGTATTTTACACCACGATTATTTTGTTGGTCGTTGCCACCGGATTTTTTTATCTGTCCGAAGATTTGCATACACAAATTCAGCACACAAGCTATTTCGGAAAGTTTACCACTGCGGTTTTTGATGCCGTAACTCCACGAACCGCCGGATTCAACACCATCGATTTTTCACAAATGGCGATGCCGTCGTTACTTTTTGTAATTTTGCTCATGTGGATTGGTGCTTCGCCCGGATCGACCGGAGGGGGAATTAAAACAACCACCTTTGCCATTGCTACCTTGAATGTTTTTTCCATCGCGCGCGGAAGAAACCACATTGAGTTGGGAACGAGAGAAGTATCAAGCGGGACGGTCAACAGGGCTTTTGCCATCATTATTGTTTCTTTAATTTCAATAGGAGCATGTATATTGCTTTTGCTTTTCTTTGAACCAAATGCCAGTCTGATTGATGTTGTTTTTGAAAGTTTTTCGGCTTACAGTACGGTCGGACTTAGTCTGGGCATCACACCGACTTTCAGCGACCCGAGCAAATATGTATTGATTGTCACCATGCTTTTCGGGAGAATCGGCACACTCAACCTCCTGTTTGGCTTGATGAGAAGATTACAAACAAAGTTTTACAAATATCCACAGGAAAATATATTTATCAATTAATCCGGTTTACTCATGAAAATCATCATTTTCGGACTTGGAAATTTCGGCATGTCTTTAGCATTGAATCTCACGGAAAGTGGAAATGAAGTCATCGGTGTAGATTATAAAATGGACAAGATTAATCTCATCAAAGACAAAATCGCTCACGCCATTTGTTTTGACTCTACCAACGAGATGGGATACAGTGCTTTGCCCATTAAAGAAGCCAATTTACTCGTTGTAGCCATCGGAGAAAACGAAGGTGCGTCTATCATCACCACAGCAATTATCAGAAGACTCACCAAAGCTCCCATCATTGGGCGGTCACTTTCGCCGATACACGACACCATCTTACAAGCCATGGGAATCGAGAAAATCGTTCATCCCGAACAAGAAGCAGCCGAGCGACTGACCAACAAAATCAATTTCAAAAAAATCATAGAAAACTTTGAGATAGACCAAAATTATTCCATTTCTGAAATCAAAGCCATCAAAGATTTTCACGGCAAAACCATCGAAGAACTTAAGTTTAGAGAAAACTACAAGCTCAACATCATCACCGTGATGCGCAAAAAGGAAAAAACCAATTTGTTTGGAAACAAAATTGTTTC
>PHDQ01000150.1 GCA_002841025.1 Bacteroidetes bacterium HGW-Bacteroidetes-13
CAACCCAAACCGAAATAAGTAAAAATATCTTTACCCAAATTCTTTAGCATTTCGGGCGATTCATCTCCTTTTAGAACAGCAAAAGAATGGCGGTTTTTCCGGATGATGTGCGGCTTATCTTTAAAATAAAATTCAAAATACCGCGCCGTATTGTCACTGCCCGTTGCGATTACCAAGTCGAAATTCTTTAAACGCTCGACAAATTCGATGCGTGATTTGAGTATGGGATAATTTTCGACAAGAACAGCAACCAAGCAGGGTAAGAGTGTCCGGTCGTTGGAAGACAATTTTATTTGCACCTTGAAACCCGCGCTGAGCACACAAAGCATATCGTGAAATCCGACCAGCGGAATGTTTCCCGCCATGATGATGGCAACGGTTTTATTGGAAGTTGCGGCAAAATGATAGGGTTTGAGCCAACGGTTGAGTTCGGTCAAGGTTAGTTTGGAAGCCCAATAGGCAAGTGCGTTATCGATATTTTCTTCCGTAAACCACTGATTTTGTTGGTTTGACAGTTTGACGGCTTGTGCCAAAGTATCAAATTTTGCTTTGACTGTCTGCGAGACAACTTTCGAATTTTTGGCAGAAATGTATGCATTTAAAAACGAACCTAAGCCTGCAAATGCTTCTTTGGTTTTTTCTAACATCATTGGGTTTGCTTATGAATGGTTTTGGTTATATTTTTGCACCACAAATGTAAGTATAAATAAAAAATCACAACTATGGCGATTATAATCACTGATGAGTGTATCAACTGCGGAGCTTGCGAGCCGGAGTGTCCAAATACAGCTATTTACGAAGGTGCTGACGATTGGCGTTATGCCGACGGTACCAAACTGAAAGGAAAAGTGGTGCTCACCAACGGCAAAGAGGTGGATGCCGATGCGGCGCAAAAGCCGGTTTCAGACGAAATATATTACATCGTGCCTGACAAATGTACCGAATGCAAAGGCTTTCACGATGAGCCTCAATGTGCCGCTGTCTGTCCGGTGGATTGTTGTGTGCCGGATGAAAGTCATGTCGAAACAGAAGAAATTTTGCTGGGCAAACAAGCTTTTATGCACCCTGAAGATTGATAAGATTGAATTTGTAGAAATAAAAAACGGGTTGAATGCCCGTTTTTTTTATATGAAGATTTTAAAGGTATCCCGTTTTTAAAAAGTGACATTCAAACGGCTGTAATAAAACGCGCCGCTGAAGCCCATCTGTACGGAATCCCAATAACCGCCAGCTTCCGATTCACCATCGTTTTGTTGGGTTGGGTATTCGTTGAATATGTTGTTTCCACCAATACTCAACTTGAAATTATTATTGATTTTATATCCAAAGTTTAAGTCGAAGGTAAAGCGTGGATCATAGACATCTTCGTTGTCCGCGAAATCAATCAAGATGATTTCGCTGAAACGAGTTCCGCCAATCGAAGCGTCAAACTTGTTTTTGGTATAAGCTACATTCATGTTAAATTTGTTCTCGGGTGCTGAAGCCAATAAAAATGCTTTTTCTCTTCTTCCGAAAAAGGTTTCTTCATCCAAATTTCTGTTTTTCACTTCTTTGATAGTCATGTTGTTGATATTTCCTGATAAAGTGGAAGAAAGAGTGCCGAAATCGAATGCTTTTTTCCATGAAAAAACCAAATCCAAACCAACAGTTTCCGTATTGGCAGCATTGGCGAAAAATTGAGCTTCAGCCACGTTGATTCCCAGATTGCTGGCATCAAAATTTCCGGTGAGCACGATGCGGTCGTTTACATTGATGAAATAACCGTCTATTGTTGCATTGAAATCACCAAAACTTGCCGTGAAGCCCAAAGAAGCATTGACGGATGTTTCTTCTTTCAAATCACCAATTCCAAAAGCTTTGGTAACTGGACTGTTGTTGGATGATAACAAAATTTCTGTGGCAACACCGCCTTGAAAGTCTGTAAAACGCAAGTTGTAATAGATTTGCGCCAATGATGGAGCTCTAAAACCCGAACTCACAGAACCTCGCAGGTTGATGTTGTCGGTAACTTTCCACCGGGTAGCAAATTTGCCGTTGAAAGTACTGCCGAAGTCGCTGTAATTTTCAAAACGCGCAGCAACACCCACTAATAAATTATCGGTCAAATCTAATTCTGTATCCACATAGAACGAAATGTTTGAACGATTCCTATCTACTTCGTTGGCGGGGCTAAAACCGGGAAATCCTTGTGAACCGCCCGGGCGTGGATCGCCGGTAATAGGATCGGTTGGAATGGTTTGGTTTGCCGGATCGGTGACTGCTTTTCCATTGGTGTCAAAAGTTGCATAAGAACCTTCTTCACCTGAAAAGATCACAAAATTCTCTGTTCTGTATTCGGCACCAAATGCAACGTTCAATCCGCCGAGTATGTTTTCAAAATATTTCGAAAAATCTAAACCAGTGGTTTGTTGGGTTAGGTTGTGACCACCCGCATCAAAATCGGTTGGTGAAGATTCTTCAAGCGACGCATTCAAGGTTCCTTTGATGAAATAATGAAAATCATTTTTTCCGTAGGTGTGGTTAAAATCAATTTTCCAACCGGTGTTGGTTTCAGTTCTAAAACCTGCCGATATTGAATTGTCAGTGATGATGGAAGTAATTCTAGGTGTAAATCCATTCGGATAAATGCTCACTACGTTTCTTGATGTCGGATTGTTTCGTGTAAAAGCAAAGGCATCGGTATCACGGTAATTTCTACCACCAAAGGCATAGATTTCCGTTTTATCTGAAACAGGAACTGCCAAATTACCGAAAAAATTGAAACCTTCGATAGATGCTTCTCCAAAGCCTCGTCTGAAGTCAAATCCGGGTCGGAGCGTTTTGTTTTTGCTGATGTATTCGGTTGTGAAATTAGCAAAACCTCCTTGCTCGCCAATAGCAATACCATAGTTTCCAGTAATTTTAACTGAACCTCCGTCAAAATCACGGTCGTTGTCTAATTTATTTCCATCTTTACTGGTGTCTAATCGGTTTCTATCCGTGTTTGGTGTTCCGTCCGGAAAATTTCCTCTGGCATCTGTATTGTATGCGCCATAACTGATAGAGCCGTTGAATTCATTGATGTTATCGTTCAATACCAAATTGATAACACCTGCAATAGCATCTGAGCCGTATTGTGCAGCAGCGCCGTCTCTCAATATTTCTATCCTTTTAATGGCAGCTGCGGGAATGGCATTAAGGTCGGTTCCTGTATTGCCACGACCTCTGGTTCCGAAAACGTTGATTAAAGAAGAGGAGTGTCTTCGTTTTCCATTGATTAAAACCAAAGTTTGATCAGGGCCTAAACCACGCAAAGAAGCCGGATCGATGTGATCAGCACCGTCCGAACCTGATTGTTTGTTAGCATTAAACGAAGGAGCTAAGTACTGAAGGATTTCATTCACTTCTAATCGTCCGCTTTGGGTCGAAATTTCTTTGACATTGATAACGTCCACAGGAACGGGAGAGTCAGTAACGGTTCGTTTAAAACTTCTTGAACCCACCAACTGTACTTCATCCAATTGAAGCCCTTCCAGAAGTGTTATGTCAATGACTGTTTTACCGGTTACGCTGATTTCTTGTGTTGTGAAACCGATGTAGCTAAAAACAATTACAGAATTTTCAGGAACGGATAGGCTGTAATTGCCATCAAAATCAGTTGATGTGCCATTTGAAGAGTTTTTTTGAATCACATTCACTCCAGCAATCGGTGTACCGCTTTTATCAGTCACTATGCCTTTGACTTGTTTTTGTGCGAAAAGTGTCGTAAAACTGATTAATAAGAAGGTTAAGGTGTAAAGTTTTTTCATGTTATTTGATTTAAGTTTTAACAAAAGTAAAATAATTTTATGATTTAATTAAGATTTGCTTTTAAGTAACGATAGTATTTGAAAAATATTTACAACACGACCTACTCATAAAATATTCTTGCTTTTGTTACTTTTGCACATGTTTCAAGAACGCCAACTCCAAGTAAGTCCGGAAATTGCCGCAAACCAACAGTTGCTAAAAGACTATTTGTCTAAACAACTAAAAGTTGCAGCAAAGGAAATTCAGCATATTTCAATTTTAAAACGCTCGATTGATGCGCGCCAAAAAGCAGTAAAAATCAATCTGAAAGTCAAAGTTTTTCTGCAAGGAGAACTGTGTATCGAGCAACCCATTCAACTTCCCGATTATAAAAATATAGCCAATTCGCAAGAAGTGATTATCGTTGGCGCAGGCCCTGCCGGACTTTTTGCCGCTTTGCAATTGATTGAATTGGGATTGAAACCAATTGTTATCGAACGCGGGAAAGATGTCAGGGGCCGAAGACGTGATTTAAAAGCGATTAATTTGAATCACCTGGTTAACGAAGATTCCAACTATTGTTTTGGTGAAGGAGGCGCAGGAACGTATTCGGATGGAAAGTTGTACACCCGTTCGAAAAAGCGTGGCGATGTGGACAGAATATTGCAATTGTTGGTTGGTTTTGGTGCTTCACCGGATATATTGGTTGAAGCGCATCCACACATCGGCACCAACAAATTGCCGCAAATCATTCAGGACATCCGCGCAAAAATAATCGAATGTGGCGGACAAGTTTTGTTTGAAACTCGGGTAGCGGATTTTGTCATTAAAAACAATGAAATTCAAGGTGTTATCACACAAAATGGCGAGGTGATTTCGGCGAATAAAGTCATATTGGCTACCGGACATTCGGCACGTGACATCTTTGAATTGTTGGACAGAAAGAAAATATTTATAGAAGCCAAACCTTTTGCTTTGGGCGTGCGAGCCGAACATCCGCAGGAGTTGATAGACAGAATTCAATACCACTGCGATTACCGAGGCGAATATTTGCCACCGGCACCGTATTCAATTGTCCGACAAGTGAATGGCCGAGGAATGTATTCGTTTTGCATGTGTCCGGGCGGTGTGATTGCTCCTTGTGCCACGAGTCCGGGTGAAGTGGTCACCAACGGTTGGTCGCCTTCCAAACGCGATCAAAGCACCGCCAATTCCGGAATTGTCATCGAATTAAAATTAGAAGATTTCAAGCCTTTTGCTAAATTTGGCCCCTTGGCAGGCATGGAATTTCAAAAAACCATCGAACAAAATGCTTGGCAACTTGCAGGGCAAACACAGCGTGTGCCGGCGCAAAGATTGGTTGATTTTACGGAAAATAAAGTTTCTGCTAATATTCCTAAAACATCGTATGTACCGGGTACAACTTCGGTGGAAATGGGACAGGTTTTTCCTGATTTTCTCACAAATATATTGCGAAATGGTTTTGTCGAATTCGGTAAATCGATGCGGGGATATCTGACCAACGAAGCTGTTTTGCATGCACCGGAGAGCCGGACTTCATCACCGGTGAGAATTCCGCGCAATTCGGAAACTTTGGAGCACGTACAAATCAAAGGATTGTATCCGTGTGGAGAAGGAGCAGGGTATGCCGGCGGCATCGTTTCGGCGGCTATTGACGGTGAAAAATGCGCTTTGAAGATAGTTGAATCAATTTTGCAGTTGCATTGATAATCATAGAAAATGGTTATAAAATAGAGTTAATTGTTTTTGTTTATTGTTAAAATAAATTGTTTAATTTTACTTAAACAACTTAAAAACAATACTCTATGAATGCAACCCGTCTATTGAAAATAATATTTATATATTGTTTTCTTTCTTCGACAATTTTGAATGCCCAAGACATCACCTACAACTGGGACAGCTACAAAACCAAATTTAAAATTCCTACTGATTTTGTGGTTTCACAGAGTGACGGTTATAACTTTATTGCGGGAAATTCGGATATCAATTTGAGTATTTTTCCAAAAAAAGACGAAAATTTATCCTATCGGCAGATGAAATCTTACTTGTTGGATTGGGCAAATCGAAATGTGGTTGTCAATTTGACGGAAACCACATCATTGAACAATCTGAACGGCTATTGGGGCGTATTTGTAGAAGGTACCAAAGACAATTTTCCGGTCACTTTGCTTTTGCTTGTCGATCCCGATTTTCCCGAATATAGCCTGTATGTTTGGCTTTCTTACCGTGCCGAAAAAATAGATCGCGCGTTGGATATTCTTTACAGCTTTGAGCCAAATTAGA
>PHDQ01000151.1 GCA_002841025.1 Bacteroidetes bacterium HGW-Bacteroidetes-13
AAACTTTTTAAAGGTATCGTTGTTGCCCAAAGCAGCCGTTTCAAAATCGGTGACGGGCGTTTCGGAGAAATGAACCGAAATCATGCTGCCCACGCGGTTAATGTTGTGGGTAACACCTTTGCGGTGGAGCGTTTCGGCTATGCCATTTTCGAGATACGCGCCTTTTGCCTCGAGGCGGGTATAGAGTTCGGCATCGGCATTTAAGGTTTGCAACATGGTCAATCCGGCGGCCATGGCAATCGGGTTTCCGGAAAGCGTCCCGGCTTGATAAACTGGCCCGATTGGCGAGAGTTTTTCCATGATTTCTTTGCGTGCGGCAAAAGCACCAACGGGTAAGCCGCCACCAATCACTTTTCCGTAAGTCACAATGTCTGCTTGGACTTTTAGCAGTTCTTGCGCACCGCCTTTGGCCAAACGAAATCCGGTCATCACTTCATCAAAAATAAGCAGTATGCCTTGCGCGTCACAGATTTGGCGCAAGCCTTCCAAAAATCCGGCTTGTGGTGGCACACAACCCATGTTTCCAGCCACCGGCTCGATGATGATGGCAGCAATTTCGCCTTGGTTGGCATCTACCAACTGTTGCACACTGTCTAAATCGTTGTATTTTGCCAGCAATGTATCTTTGGCTGTGCCTTGCGTCACACCCGGGCTGTTGGGCGAACCAAATGTTACCGCACCACTGCCCGCTTGTATCAAAAACGAATCGGAATGGCCGTGGTAGCAACCGGCAAATTTGATGATTTTATCTTTTTGGGTAAACCCGCGCGCCAAGCGAACGGCACTCATGCAAGCTTCCGTCCCCGAATTGACAAAACGAATCAGGTCGATGTTGCCGACCATGCGGATTGCCAATGCGGCAATGTCTGTTTCTATAGCCGTCGGTGCGCCAAAAGAGGTGCCGAGTTCCGCTTGTTTTTTGATGGCTTCCACCACCTTCGGATGCGCATGACCGAGTATCATCGGACCCCAAGAATTGATGTAGTCAATGTAGGTATTGTTGTCTTCATCGATGAGATAAGCTCCTTTGGCTTTTTTGAAAAAAATGGGGTTTCCGCCCACTGATTTGAAGGCGCGAACCGGCGAATTGACACCACCGGGAATGTATTGTTGGGCTTCCGAGAAAAGGGCTGAGCTGCGGGTGTAGGTAATCATGTTATTTTTTAAGGATAAGTTCCTGACCGATTTTTAATTCGTTGGAATCTAAATTATTAATTGATTTTAATGCTTCGACTGCAATGCCTGTTTTTCGAGAAATGGCATACAACGTATCGCCTTGTTGAACGATGTATCGTATTTGGCTTGATTGCACAACCGTATTTTTGTCTTCTGCAGTAACTTTGAGTAGTTGACCGATGTTTAATTCGTTGGATGTTAAATTATTCAAAGCTTTAAGGGTTTCAACATCCAATCCGTACAATTTTGAAATGGCATAAAGTGTTTCGCCTTGGCGAACGATGTGCGAACCTCCGGTTTGCATTTTTCTATCCGATGTGGTATCAATATCTTGAACATTTGTCACAGTCGCTTCGTCCTTCACTTCTTCATAATCCTTTCCCAAAGCCTCTCGGTCGTAACGATCTAAGCGATATTTTTCGATGATGGTTATTAATTTATCCGGGTATTTTTTGTCGGTAGCATACCCGGCGTTTTTCAGTCCGCGTGCCCAAGCCTTGTAATCTGATTTTTTAAGTTTAAACAAAGGTGCATACCTACTTCGGGAGGTCAGAAAAAGCGAATGATCTTCGTAAGATTGTTTCGGGTCGGGATATTTTCGGAAACATTCCCCTTTTTCATCATCGTCATGATACACGCGTTCACCCGTCCACTCGTGGCATTTGATGCCGAAATGGTTGTTGGATTTGAAGGCTAATTCGCTTTTTCCAGAATTGGATTCCAACACGCCCTGCGCCAAAGTGATGCTGGCAGGAATGTTGAATTCTTTCATTTTTTGAATGGCAACGTCCTTAAAATAAAGAATATAGGTTTCCGTATTGGTAAATTCGATTTGGGTGATTTTGGGGGTAGAAACTTTCGATTTGTCTTCAATTTTCCCTTGGTTGATGACAATTCTTGGCGTGCTTTTCGGCTTGTGTTTAGAAACTTGTGATGCTTTTCTGCCGCCACCGCAACTTGCCAAAAGGATGGCTAAAAACAGTATCGATATTATTTTTGTTCCCTTCATAGGTTATCGGATCGTTGACATTTTATTTTTAATCAATATTTTATTGAATCCTGCGATTCCTTGCAATCCGCCGGTATGAATCGCCAAAATGCGTGTGCCGCGAGCAATCTTTTTTTGCTGAATCATATCGACCAATCCGAACATCATTTTCCCGGTGTAAATCGGGTCGAGCGCAATGCCTGTTTGCAACTTGAACGAATTGATAAACGCGATTAAACTTTCGTCAAAATCGGCATATCCACCAAAATGATAATCAGTCATCAATGTCCAATTTGTTTTGGATGCATCTGCAAATTTACGAATATCTTCGTATAAAAAATCTCCTTTGAGAGCTGGGAATCCCAATACTTTTTGAGAATTGAAACTGCTGTTGATTACTCCCGCAATCGTGCCACCAGTTCCCACCGACACAGCAATCAAATCAAACGGTTTGCAGGCATCATATAAAATTTCTTCACAACCTTTGATTGCCAAATCATTCGTTCCGCCTTCGGGAATCAAATAGAATTCACCAAACTGTGAACGAAGCATTTCCGAAAATATTTCAGAATTTTTGTTCCTATAATCGCTTCGACTGACAAACAAAAAATCCATTCCGCATTGCTTGGCAAAAGACAAGGTTGGATTTTCGTCAATTTTAGGTGCGAGCTCTTCCCCGCGAATCACGCCGATGGTTTTGAAATTCATCATTTGCCCGGCGGCTGCCGTTGCAGCAATGTGATTAGAATAAGCTCCGCCAAAAGTCAGCAAGGTGCCGATATTTTTCTTTCTGGCTTCTAATAAGTTGTGTTTCAGTTTTCTAAACTTATTTCCCGACAGCCGCGGATGAATTAAATCTTCGCGCAAGAGGGAAATTTCAACGCCATAACCTCCTATTTCTTTGATAAAAACAGGTTGGATTATTGATTTCACAACTTGATTGAAAAAGTTTTCGGATGGCATCAACAAAAGATTGTAAAAAATTGATGTCAAAGATACAAAACACAACACATCCTGTTATTTTCGTAAACAGTTATCGTATTCAAAGTCCCTAAAATCATCGTACTGTAATTTTTAAGAACTCATAAAAATTGATTTTAAATAAATATCAAGAAAAGTGATAATTGTTGTGTACCCATTCAAAGGTTGTTCATTCTACAATGCATATTATTCCATAAATTTGCAGACATAACCAAACATTCAAAAATGAACGCACATATTTTCCCCGGACAAGGTTCGCAGTTTCCAGGCATGGGATTGAACTTATATCAACAATCTGAAACAGCCAAAAAATTATTTGAGCAAGCCAATGAAATTCTCGGTTTTCGCATTACCGATATCATGTTTGAGGGCACTGCGGAGCAATTGAAAGAAACGAACGTTACCCAACCCGCTATTTTTATTCATTCGGTGATTTTAAGCAAAATATTGTCCAATCAAGCGAATCCCGATATGGTCGCCGGGCATTCTTTGGGTGAATTTTCGGCATTGGTTGCCAATCAGACATTGTCGTTTGAAGATGCTTTGCGTTTGGTAGCCATTCGGGCTTCAGCCATGCAAAAAGCCTGTGAAAAAATCCCTGGCACGATGGCAGCGGTTTTGGGCATGGAAGATGATTTGGTTGAAAAAATTTGCAGTGAAACGGATGGCGTGGTGGTTGCAGCCAACTTCAATTGCCCCGGCCAATTGGTTATCTCAGGTGAAGTTGACGCCATCAACATCGCTTGTGAAGCAATGAAAACAGCGGGTGCCAAGCGCGCCTTGGTATTGCCTGTTGGGGGTGCTTTTCACTCACCGCTGATGGCTCCGGCGCGGGAAGAATTGGCAGCCGCCATCCAAGCGACACAATTCAACAAACCACTTTGCCCGGTGTATCAAAATGTGACAGCAACTGCTGTCATCAATCCTGATGAAATCAAAAAGAATCTGATACTTCAGCTTACCGCGCCGGTTCGGTGGACACAAAGCGTGCAACAAATGATAGCTGATGGCGCGAGCCTTTTTACCGAAATCGGACCAGGGAATGTGTTGCAAGGATTGGTTAAAAAAATTGACCGCGAGGCACAGACAGCAAGTGCTACTTTGTAATCAGCTGATTGCAGGGAAAGGCGGCAAGGTAATTGTAAGTATTTGAAAACAAATCGACTGATTTTTCGATAAAAAACAACCTCTATGAAAAATTTACTTTACGTTGCGCTTTTCCTATTGAGCACACAATCGTTTGCACAAAATTCAGATTTTTACACAGAAAAAGGCTATGCTGTAATGGGTTATGATGTGGTTGCTTACTTTGACAACCACGCTGTTGCGGGAAACAAAGCAAAATATTCCTACAAATATGACGGTGTATTATTTGCTTTTTCTACAACTGAAAACCTAAACAAATTCAAAGCCGATCCGAAACAATATTTGCCGCAATACGGTGGTCATTGTTCGTATGCGATGGCTACCAAAGGATCGAAAGTAAGTCCGGATCCGGAAGTTTTTGAAATCCGCGATGGCAAACTCCATTTGTTTCACCGCAAAAAAGGATTGGAAAATTGGCTGGAAGAAGGTCCCGAAAAATTACGAGACCAAGCCGACAAAAACTGGGCAAAGCTGACCAAAAAGGAATAAGCGTACAGATTTGGCACTTTTTAAACACAAAAAAACCTCAACAAATTCATCGCGAATAAGTTGAGGTTTTATTTTGTACTCCGGTATTGAAAGCGGTTTTAGTTAATATGCAACAGAATTACGGATAATGACCGAATACCATACCGGTATATTAAAGCAAAAAACGGACTTCGGAAAGTTCGCGACCTATTTGCTGAACCCCTTGCAAAATACGTTTGGTTTGTGGTGCAGAGGGTTTTTTAATGCCTTTGATGTATTGGGCCAAAAGGCTTTGGTTCATCCCGATACGTTCGGAAAGTGCCTTCGCATTGATAACCTTGTAAAAGTCAAAGAAACTTTCCAAGTCGTATTCAAATTGTATTTCGTCAATGGTATAGGTAAAGCCTAAATCCTCAAAAGTAAGATTAAGCATTTCAATAATCATATTTTGAAGTTCGTCCCAACTATCCCCACAGGTTACAAGGCTTCTTTCTTTCCATTGCCCCAAAGCGGTATAACCCAGATCCTCTTTAACGATTTTAAGTTTGATTTTTGGTTTCTTGTCCATTGTTTTCTTACTCATTATCTTTATCTTTTATCCGTTTTGATCTCAGCGAGCTTTAAGATAGCCTGTAATGTGCCTTTCTTCATTTCTTTGGAAGCGTGGAACGGAACAGGTATAATATTGGGTTTTGTAGGGTGTTGCATAATTACGTGACTACCTTTTTGCCTCACTTCATACCAGCCGTCTTTTTTCATTATTCTTAAAAGTTCGCTACTTTTCATTCACGCAAAGGTAATACATTTATTACTTTATACAAGTTTGTTTAATGACTTTTCAGAAAATAACTACCCTATAAATTGGCTTCAAACAAAGTTTTAAAGAAAACTGTCCTTAATTGTGACGCAAACAAGAATTGTAAAACTGGACTAAACTCACCTAAAAGGAATAAGCGTACAGATTTGGCACTTTTTAAACACAAAAAAACCTCAACAAATTCATCGCGAACAAGTTGAAGTTTTATTTTGTACTCCGGGTGGGAATCGAACCCACACGATACTGCTATCACTGGATTTTGAGTCCAGCGCGTCTACCAATTCCGCCACCGAAGCAAGTTTCTAAAAGAACGTTTCTGTTTAGAGAGTGCAAAATTAGTAAATATTTTTAGATTCTGTACTTATAATTATAAAAAGTGAAAATTATTGTTCACTGAGTGGGGTTATTTGTAAATCTCATTCAAGACTTTCGCCAATC